>NZ_JAWOTB010000001.1:0-153015 GCF_033338655.1 Vibrio sp. Vb1729
GTTTGGTCTGCAATGTTGCTTTCAACCACAGGCGTGTCGTTCACCGCATTCACGGTGACGTTGACCGTCGCTTGGTCGGTCAGTGAACCATCGGTAACGGTGTAAGTGATTTCAGCATCACCATGGAAGTTCTCAGCCGGTGTGAACACCAATTTGCCGTCAATAATTTCGACTGTACCTTGTGTTTCAGGCACAGACGCTGATTGGATAGACAGCGTATCACCATCAATATCGGTGTCGTTTGGCAGGACATCAATCGTGACTGGCGTGTCTTCGTCAGTAATCGCCGTGTCATTGGTCGCCACTGGCGCATCGTTCACTGGCGTGACATCGACGTTCACTGTGGTGGACTCCGATACCCCACCGGAGGTAACGATGTAGGTGAAGCTGTCTGTTCCGTGGTAGTTGTCGTTTGGCGTGTAAGTGACGCTGCCGTCCAGGTTGACCGAGACCGTGCCGTTGGCTGGACCGTTATTGGTATCCAGCGACACCACTTTGTCGTCGCCTTCGAACGTGTCGTTACCTAAGACCTTGATGATGGTTGGCGTGTCTTCCACAACCGTCGCTTTGTCTGCCACGATGTCCGCCACAGGCGCAACTGTGAAATTCACCGTTTGGCTAACGCTTTCGCCGCTTGGATCGGTAGCCGTAAAGGTCAACGCTTCTGAGCCGTTCCAGTCTGCGGTTGGAGTGAACGTAGCAATGCCATTGACGATCGCCACTTGAATGTTGCTGTTGCCAGAAACGCTAAACGTTAACTCACTATCCACGTTATCCACATCGCTGAAAGCGGTATTCAGATCGATGCTGTATGGCGTGAAATCTTCCGCCAAGGTTTGGTCTGCAATGCTACTTTCAACCACAGGCGTGTCGTTCACCGCATTTACGGTGACGTTGACCGTCGCTTGGTCGGTCAGTGCACCATCGGTGACGGTGTAAGTGATTTCGGCATCACCATTGAAGTTCTCAGCTGGTGTGAAGACCAATTTGCCGTCAACAATTTCAACTGTCCCTTGGTCACTCGGCACAGATGCCGAGTCAATACGTAATGCATCACCATCGATGTCAGTATCGTTTGGCAGGACATCAATCGTTACTGAGCTATCTTCCTCTGTAATTGTTGTATCATTAGAGGCAATAGGCGCATCGTTAACTGAGTTTACTGTTACCAAAACTTGAGCTTCATCCTCTAACTCACCATCTGAGATGGTGTAGCTAATCGTTGCATTACCGTTGAAATTTTCAGCCGGAGTGAAAACAAGCTTACCATCGATAATCTCAACGATACCTTGCTCTTCTGGTACAGAAGCAGAGGTAATGATTAAATCATCACCTTCAATATCACTGTCGTTAGCGAGCACATCAATTACAACCTGGGAATCCTCGTCAGTTTGAATCGCATCATTAGTTGCTATTGGCGCGTCATTAACAGGCGTAATATCTAAGTTAGCAGTGCCATTAATAACACCGCCATCGTTATCAATAATGTCATAGGAGAATGACACTTCAGTGTCATCGTCAGCCTCTGGAATGTAAGTCCAAGATCCATCGCTGTTATCAATTAAGGTGCCATTCCCACTCTCAATAGTGACGTTTGTAATGACAAGAGTATCGGCATCATCAATATTGACGTTCGATAGTAATTCTTCAGTAGTTATCGTGATTGGATCGCTATCTTCCTCAACAGCGCTTAATGTCACTGGAGAATTAGTAAGTGGCTTACTTGAGCCATCCCCACTTGTCTCGATACCTGTTGTGAAGAAATCATTTAAGGTCAACGCTTGAGTTTCAGATAAGCCGAGGGATTCTAAGCCAATAGTTTCAAAGTTTGTTGAGGCTAGCACTTCAGTACCATCTCGTACAATCGTGGCACTATTTTGCAAACTGGAGCCACTATTTTCACCCGCTGCAGGTGCGAGTTCTTCATCAATAGCAGAAGGGTCTTGACCTTGCTCAATAGCACTAATAATCTGTGCTACATCGTCTGAAATATCTTTTAAACCTTGCTCTTGAGCAAGCTGAATTTTCAGGTCTTGAGGCGCAGCATCTGTCATTGCCACTATCACTTCACCTGGTAGAGGCTGCTGTCCTTCTGCAAGGACTCTCAGCTGCCCATCCAAACCTATTACGACGACTTGATTACCGAGTGGCACTAATGCTGTACGATCCATATAAACCTTAACCCTAAATAACTGTCAAGTTTTTGACTAATAATACTAATTTGCTATATATTGCCCGAATATATAGTGCAATAACAGCAATTTGATGCTCAATGAAGTAATTATGTGTCATACATCAATAAGAATCCAGACGCATAAGTGTTTTATTTTATTAAAATCTGGACACTCGTTTCTAGCCATTACCTCCATCTTTAATTTGAGATCTTAATTCAAGTTTTAGGCAGATTTAGTAGGTTGATTTATCAAAATTGAAACAAATGAACAGCGAATCAACAGGTTACTTCATCGCATATTAATGTTATTGTGCGCTAAATTATTGACGCCCTTATAAGTATTCCACTTATAAGCCCTATCACCTCGAGAATTTTTACCATTATCTAGGAGAATCACAGTGAAGTGGACTCGTGCCAACGCCTTTTGTATTGGTATGTTCACCGCTAGTCATGCTTTTGGGCAAACGCTAGAGCAAGCGGTTGAAAACACATTAAAAACCAATCCTGACATCAAAAGTGCGTTCAATGAATTCGTTAGCAAGCAGTATGTGAATGAAGCATCTGGTGGTGCTTACCTCCCATCCGTAGACTTAGATGCCGGTATCGGTTACGAAGGAATCAAACCCGCAGAGTCAGGGCGAGATTCAACCGATCTGACAAGAAAAGAAGCCACCGTGACACTAACCCAGCTAATATGGGATGGCTCAGCGACACTTAATGATATGGATCGAACAGCAGCTGATGCTGAATCGGTCCGTTATCAACTTCTAGCTGATGCCCAAGACACCGCTCTAGAGGTCGCGAAAGTTTATTTAGACTCAGTAAAAGCTTATGAAATTCTTACACTTTCCGAGAATAACTTGAAAGTGCATAAGAAGATCTATGAAGACATTAAAAAGCGAGTTAACTCAGGTATCGGTTCTACAGCAGACCTAACCCAGGTAGAGGCTCGTTTAGCAAAGGCTCATGGTAACTTGGTGGCAGCTCAGAACAACTTATATGACAGCCACACCACCTTTACACGCCTTGTCGGACAGTCACCACAAGGATTGATTTTCCCAAGAGCGGACCAAAACTTTATTCCCTACACCATCGATGAAGCGATTGACTTGGCATTCGAGTCACATCCAGTAATCAAAATTTCGGTAGCTGATGTGGACTCTGCAAAGTTCCAATACAAGCAATCTAAGGGAACTTACTACCCAACGATATCGGTAGAAGCGGCTCAAACATGGCGTGATGATGCAAGCGGTATCGAAGGAAGCAGCGAAGAGACAACAGCAATGTTACGTATGCGTTACAACCTCTTTAACGGTGGTAGTGACGTAGCCAACGCTGAAAGTTTTGCCTACCAACTAAATAAAGCAAAAGACCTAAGAGAACGTGCATACCGCCAAGTAGAAGAAGGTCTTCGTCTATCTTGGAGTGCGTTAGATTTAACACTTCAACAAAAAGAGTTCCTAGCGGATCACGTAGATTCGGCCTCAGAAACTGTCATCGCCTACGAAAAGCAGTATCGCATTGGAAAACGCACTCTGCTGGACTTGTTAAATACTGAAAACGAACTTTTCGAAGCGAGAAAGAACTACTTGGATGCTCGATACTCAGAGCAGTACGCCAAGTACCGCGTTATGAACGCGACTGGCCAATTGTTAAATGCCTTGCGTGTCGATGTACCTACAGAATGGAATGAAAAGGTGGAGTACTGATCATGAAACCAGTGAAGATTCTATTTGCATTGGGTATGCTCGCCATCACTCAACACGTTGTTGCTGAAGACGAATATGAGTATCGTCCTGTACCAAATGCAGAACAAATAGCAGATTTGCAAGATGACGATAACGATGGTGTCATCAATGCTCGAGATATGTGCCCAGGTACACCTGAAGGCTCAGAGGTCGACAACGACGGTTGTGGAGAATACATTAAAGCATCAGATAACATGCAAGTGCGGATACTTTTTGCTAACGACTCTGATGAGATCAATCCAGTCTTCAGAAGACAAGTCCGAGAGCTTTCCGACTTTTTAAAAGAGTACCCTACTACTTCGATAGAGCTGCACGGCTATGCTAGTAAAGTTGGTGGTTCAAAGCATAACCAAGATCTTTCTGAAAGACGAGCACGCAATGTCCGTGAAGCCCTACTAAGCTACGACATCGAACCGAGTAGAGTCCGCATTGTTGGTTTTGGTGACACTCACTTAGCACAGCAAGGGACCGATGAAGTCAGCCATGCTTTAAATCGTCGAGTAACCGCATCAGTCGTTGGTTACAAAGGCGAGATAAAAAGAGAATGGACAATATTCACAACTCTTCCAGAAAGGTAAAGTACCTGTTTTTGTTTGCTCTGCAAGCACAAAGCAAACAAAAACGAGTGAATACTTAACCTCAGAAAAGGAGCTTCGGCTCCTTTATTTTTACTCATTTCGACAACCGTATTATGCTTTAGGAATCGGCACTTTAGTGTTACTCTAGCCACGTCATAACAACGAGAGTTTTGAAATGAGCAAACTTACATCAGATATCCAAGCGAACCTTGACCTTTTTGTTGCAGAAACGAAAGAAAACCAATTGGTTTGGGGTTTACGCAATGAAGAAGGTTGGCTATCTTGCGATTCAACTGAATTCGAAAACAGCGAAGTCATGCCTTTCTGGTCTTCTAAAGAAGATGCAGAAGCACATAATGTTGAAGAATGGGCAGATTTTACTGTACTAGAAATCCCATTAGATATCTTTGTTGAAGATTGGCTTTTGACTCTTGCTGAAGATGGTGTTCTTGTTGGAACTAACTGGAACGATCAGTTAGAAGGCAAAGAAATGGAGCCTCAAGATCTAGCAAAGCTTTACATTGATTAAAGATTTCTGACCTCAACTTTATGTTGAGGTCTTTCTTTTTTATGCCTCTTCTTTCAATATCTCGACCAAGTGCATAGTTTTACTACTCTTTTTCTTAGTACACCCAACTTAATCACAACGCTGATGCGTTAAAAGCGCTATGATAACTCAACTTTAAAGGCACCTTAAATTAAAGGCTCGTTTAAACATGCGCGTGCTCTATCCCTTGCTTGCGTCACTTTTGCTCACTCCAGTATATGCAAGCGACACTCAAGATATTGAACCAAACCAAAATATCACACAGTGGCACTCTGTCTACCAAACCACACTACGAAGCAACCCTGAGTCGGCATTGAGCATGCTTCAAGATCGCTACCATACAGCGAAATCGGACAGCGAAAAGCTCTACGTAAGTGGATTGATTTATGAATATATGTCAAACATAAATCAGCCTTACTACGGCAGCAGTCAAGTCTTAGACAACCATTTTTCTCAATTAGAATCAGAATATATTCTTGCCTTAAATGAACGTAAGCATGGTAGTTACGAGGCCTCAGTAGATAGCTTTTCTTCTTTGCGACAGACAATGAAGAAAATATCCGATTCCGAAGGCAAGGCTCTGATGAACTATCAACTTTGTTATACGCTGAATCAACAAGGTCGTTATCACAAAGCAAACTTTTATTGCTCATCCATAGAGAGCCACTTAAATCATAAGCATCAAGAAAACTTCCCTGTTGATCTTGCTTTGCGCGTGGTAGCAAATAACTACAATTACCGTGGTGACTATGAAAAAGCCTTAAGTTTGTATCGACAGTTGATGGCCAACATGTCGACGCAAAGCGATCCTTCAGGGATTTACAATGACATCGGCAATTTACTTGCAGAGCTGGGGCAATTTGAACAATCAGAGCAATATCTCATTCAAGCCTTACTGGTTCGCCAAGATGAAGGGACACCTCTTGAAGTTGCGCAAGTCGAACATAGTCTAGGAGCGATGTACAGAAAATCCAAAGAACTCGATAAGTCCATCAGCCACTACAAAAATGCATTAACGATTCTCGAACAACTTCATTATCCATACGGGCAAGGGTTGACCTATTTAGGGTTATCTGCTGCTTTGGCCGATTCTGGGCAATTGGATACCGCGGTAGATTACATTGGAAGAGCATTAAACATTGCCCAAACTTATGAGAATACGCACCTTGAAACAGAGGGTCATTTGGCTGCTGGATTGGCATATTTAAAGAACCATACACCCGAAAAATCGATTGAACACGGTACAATTGCGTTAAGATTAGCGGTAAAAAACGCTAGGCCCTTATTGCAAGCGCAAGCCCAATTACTCCTCTCAAAAGCATACCAAGCTCAAAATGATTACAAAAAGGCGCTGGAGCATCACAAGGCCTACTCGACGATTGAACTAACGAACCGAGACGCGAGTAATATCAAGGCGTTAGAGGCACTAGATCTCACTAAAAAAGAGTATGAATATGATCTACAAGTCGCGCAGTTGAACAACGAAACTCTTCTAAGTCAGTACCAGTTTGAAAAACTCACAGACCAACAACGCACTTATAATTTTGTTGTTTTCTGTTTATTGATTCTCCTCGCTCTGGCATTGATGGTTCAGCGACAAACACGCTTAAAAGCCAAAATAGACAGCTTAACGTGTGCATTAAACAGAGCGGCAATTATAGAGACGATTAAAAGCCACACCTCCAAAGCGGAAGGAGACTTCCGCTACGTTCTAGCATTAATCGATCTAGATGACTTTAAGGCGATTAATGATCAGTATGGTCATCCGACTGGCGACTTAGTACTACAACAGGTATGCAAAGCGCTTAAAGCTAAACTTAATAAGGGAGAGTACTTGGGTCGTTTAGGTGGAGAAGAGTTTATCTTGCTATTGAAAAACGTCGATGAGATTGACGTTCCCTTTAGAATACAAAGTCTGCATAAAACAATTTCAGAAAAGAGTGTACATTCGCTTAATAACCATCAATTGAATATATCTGCGAGTCTGGCCTATCTATCAACCTCAATGCCACTCACCAACTTTGATGAGCTCTATTCGATATTAGACCAAGCGTTATACAATGCTAAGAAGCAAGGAAAAAACTCCCTTGTGGATGCATACAACGAGCCGATGAGTTTAAGTGCTGAGTATATTCTCTAATAAAACCAAACCACCAGCGTAGTGGTTTGTTATAGGTGGAAGCATCAGTAAGACATTCAGATGCAACACCATCATCAAGGAGTCTTTGTGCCCAAGGCAAGAAAAAACATTCAGTCTCTAGAGCGAGGTTTTCTAATCCTCGAGTTGCTCTCGATGAGTGAGTCTCCCCTATCATTACAGACGATCAGTAATGCGATCCAGTTAAATAAGACGACTGTTCACGGGTTACTTGCGACTCTACACTCTCTTGGATATGTATCCAAACACAACCATAGCTACAGCCTAGGGTTTAGATGCTATGAACTGTCTAAGCCGATTGAACAAAAAAACGAAGCTATCCGACAACATTTTGTTCCATTGCTGAAAAAAATGGCCCAAATGACTAACAACACTGCTTACCTCGCTGTACAAAGTGGCGCTAAAGAGTACTTGTATATCGATGCTATAGAGCAGGATAACCCTCTTACTATCCGTAGCCCGAGAGGGAAACGAGAAGGACTCACAACATCTGCGATCGGCAAGGTTTTTCTTAGTTTTGATGATGAGCTTCGCCGAACATTGCGCCTTGAAAGCCAAATATCCCCCACGTTAGAAACTGAACTTAATCAGGTTGTATTATCAGGTTACGCACTCGATTTAGAAGAGGCAGAGCCAAACCTCAATTGCTTAGCGATCCCCCTTTACTTGGATGGTAAAGTCGTTGCTGTTGCAGGTGTTAGCGGTGCTGCCTCCGAACTGACGGTCACTAGGCTAAAACACTTTGCCAGCATCTTTCTCAAACTTTAAGATTTGACAATGTCGAATCCTAGGCCATTTTTGTACTGTTTTGATTACATGCTTATACGTCGCCTCTAATATAGTCGTTGTTCAACTCAACAACGTAGGAGAAGCGATGTCTACTGTATTAATCACTGGCGCTAACCGTGGCTTAGGCTTGCAATTTGTCCGCCACTACCTTGGAAAAGGTTGGCAAGTTATCGCAACTTGTCGTTCACCAGAAAATGCTAAGCAGCTCAATGAACTAGTAACCCAACCCAATCAACTTCAACTGATGGCTCTAGACGTCACTAACCAACAAGATATCGATCAGTTAGCCACTCAATTAGCGGATCGTCCGCTCGATCATTTAATTCTTAATGCAGGTGTATTAGGCGAAGAGTGTGCAAAGCTTGGCGAAATGACCCAGAAAAAATGGCTAGAAGTACTAAACATAAATACCGTCGCACCTGCCCTGCTAATTCAAGCCCTACAAGACAACGTTGCGAAAAGTCAGCACAAAACCATCGTGGGAATCTCAACCCGAGTTGCGAGTTTAAGCGATAACAGTTCAGGTAACATGTACAGTTATCGAGCATCTAAAGCAGCGCTTAATCAGGTTCTAGTATCAGCAGCACGCAATCTCGAATCGCAAGGAGTAAAAACTGTCGCAGTTCATCCCGGCTGGGTAAAAACCGATATGGGCGGTGAGGACGCAACCTTTTCTGCCGAGGAAAGTGTTGCAGGCATTGTTTCGGTCGCAGAACAGCTAACACTTGAGCAATCCGGAAGCTTCCGCGTATTTGATGGCTCTACAATCGAATGGTAACTGTTCTCTAAATGACGTCTCCCGGCCAAATTGAAGGCCGGGAGAATACAGTAAACTAATAGGCCAAAAAGATAAAAGCTCGCACTATCGTCAGACAAGCGAGCCGTTATCGTCTATGGTGTTGTACTACCGTCAAACGCTGAGGAAGTCAGCGATTGCAGAGGTGTCATTTAGGCAATGATTTCCTGTGAAACTCACTCAATCATCCCACTCAGGCGCTAGCCCTTCAGGGTTTACTTCGCGGCCATTTCTTTCCAACGCATCTATCTTTGCAATCGCCTCTTCACTCAGATTAAGTTCAAGTGCTTTCAGGTTACTTGCTAAATTCTCTCGTTTAGTTGAAGACGGGATCACCGCGTAACCTTTTGACAAAGCCCAAGCAAGCGCGACTTGAGCTGGCGTGGCCTGATAGTCCTCAGCAATACCTGCAATAGTTGGGTCCCCAAGTACTTTCCCATATGCCAAGGTCATGTAAGACGTTACCTGAATATCGTTTTCCTGCATGAAGCTGACCAACTTACGATTTTGCAAATAAGGGCTAAGCTCGATTTGGTTAGTAACAATATTCTCTTTACCGACCACTTCTATCGCTTGTTGCAACAAGTCAATATTAAAGTTGGATACGCCAATATTACGGGTTAAGCCTTGCGATTTAGCTTCAAGTAATGAAGCCATGTATTCGTTCAAGTTATTGTTATTGCCAGGCCAGTGGATCAAGGTCAAATCCACATAATCTGTATTTAGCTTTTCTAAGCTCTCTTTTAGACTTGGAATGAGTTGTTCCGTGTTCATGTTATCAACCCAGATCTTGGTCGTAATGAATAGCTCATCACGTGCAATACCGGACTGTGTCAATACTTCACCGATTTCTGCCTCATTACCGTAAATCTGTGCAGTATCAATTACGCGGTAACCCACTTCTAACGCATTACGGACTGAATCCTTAACTACTTCACCCTCTAAACGAAACGTGCCGACGCCAAATGATGGTACTTTCATCTAAATCTCCTGACTTATCGATTTTATAGTTGATTCGAAGCAAAACTTTACGCCGCAAGAAACTTTCCGTAAAGTTAACAATACTCAAATCTAATTTGAAATATATTCAACAATGAAAGCTACTCTAGATGAAATGCGCACCTTTATGGCCGTGGTCGATACGGGTTCAATCAGCTCTGCGGCTGAACTGTTATCGATGACCGTCTCGGCGGTGAGTCGATCGGTATCTCGGCTAGAAGCCAAACTCGAAACGACTTTGTTAAATCGCACAACCCGTAAGTTAGATGTTACTAATGAAGGAACGATATACCTCGATAAAGTCAGACATATTGTAGAAGCAGTAGAGAATGCCGAAGCACAACTGAAAAGCCAGAAATATAAGCCTTCTGGCCTCCTACGAATAAACGCAGCTACCCCCTTCTTACTGCACGTACTAACGCCGCACATTGCTAAATATCAGAGCTTGTATCCAGAAGTCGAAATCGATCTCAATTCCAATGAGGAAAATATTAGCCTTTTGGGAACAAAAACCGATATTGCTTTTCGTATCGGTGAGCTACAAAACTCAACCATGCGCGCGATATTTCTTGGTAAAAGTCGGATTCGAATCGTCGCGAGTCCAGAGTATTTAAGACAACATGGTACTCCAACCTCAATAGATCAGTTACTCAATCACAAGCTACTTGGGTTCAACAAGCCGGAGTATCTTAAGGAATGGCCGATCATGGATGATAAGAACAAACTTCTGCGTATTATGAGTAGCCTAAGATCTGATAATGGCGAGACGCTAAGATGTTTAGCCTTACATGGTGCGGGGATAGCTTGCCTGTCTGACTTTATGACCTACTCTGACCGACAAGCTGGTCGCTTAGTGGGCGTGCTTAGTGAACACACGCATAATGTCGAACAGCCCGTTCATGCGGTGTATTACAAAAATGCCAGTACCTCACGCCGGATCAGCTCTTTTATTGACTTCATCAAGCAAGAAATCAAGGTAGAGAACCACCAGTTCCTTTAAAGACCACCGCTGTTTGTGGCAAAACACTTTTGTCTTTTTGCCGCTTTTTCTCACAACAAAAATCTCATAGTGTCCTGAATATCAGGGAGGCACCTTGCCTCCTAGTACTCAAAGTAATAGTCAGGCTTCATAATGCATAAAGATTTAAGTAACAGATTCACCATCGGTGTTGAGCTCCCCCTAGATAATGACTGGACCCAAGAAGGCCAGACAAAACGCCTGCTCCAACGAAAACCATTCGGCGTACCAGACATGAGTGCACATAAACAGCGTATTATGTTAGCCGATAAGTTAGGCTTTAACGTAGTGTGGGTGAGAGATGTCCCGTTGTACGACCCTAACTTTGGAGACGCGGCACAAATTTATGAACCGTTCAGTTATCTTGGCTATCTCTCTGCGTGCACCGACAACATTCTACTAGGGACAGCAGCGATAGTATTACCGTTAAGACAACCTTGGCTAGTAAAAAAAGCCGCTGCGACCATCAACGAGTTAAGTGGTGACCGCCTGATACTCGGTGTGGCTAGTGGAGACCGTCCTAGTGAATATCCCGTTTTTAACGCTAACTTTGACAGCCGTGGCTCGGCTTTTCGAGAAAGTGTAGAGATTTTGAAAGATACGCAAAATGATAAGCTGGGTAACGATCTACAGTTATTACCCGAGTTTGCTGATATTCCTATCTATGTCGCAGGGTTAGCGCAGCAAAGTCCACAATGGATAGGAGAAAACCTAGACGGCTGGCTCGCCTACCCAGGCACACCTGATGATCATGAACACCGCGTTGCACTTTGGCGCTCCGTAGCGGGAAACAAACCCTACGCCAGCTTTATTCATCTTGATTTAGTCGATAACCCAAATGCACCAGTCGTTCGGCATCATTTTGGTATCCGGGCCGGAGTCAATGGCTTGAGCGATGAGCTAGAAAAAATGCAAGAAGCAGGAGTCAATCACATCGGGTTGCATTTCCGTCGTAATAGCCAACCAATTGAGAAATCAATGGAACAGATCGCTCAGTACGTGTTGCCACGCTTTAACTAAGATCAAATAAAAATATGTGCCACCTTACTAAGGGGTGGCACGCTAGGCTTGGCAGTTGAAAAAACAAAAGCTGCAATAACAACAAAACTCTTTTATTAAAACAACAATAATAGTGTTATTTTAAAGTAAGTCTTGGTTGAATAAAGTCGATGAACGCGGAAATACGTTTAGAGACTGAAGAAGATTTGTAGAACACAGCATTGACCTGTTCTCGTCCAGTATTTGTGATTTTTTCCGATTCAAACAATGCCACTAACCGTCCAGAATCAAGATCATCTTTCACCATAAAGCCAGATAAACATGCAATGCCGTTCCCTGCCAGCACTAACTGTCTAACCGTTTCACCACTGCTGGATAGGATATCAGGCTCTATCATCTCAAACCCTCGTAATGGCCACTGATTTAACACTTTAGCGCCAGAAAAACCGATCAAGTTATGACTGCGCAAATCGCTCACCGCTTCAGGGAAACCTCGTTTAGATAAATAACCAGGCGTGGCAACGATAAATAGTGGGCTTGTTCCTAAAGGTTTAGCATGCAGTGTTGAATCCGATAATCGTCCAATACGTATCGCCACATCGGTTCTTTTTTCCAATAGATCCACAAAACCCTCATTAGAGGTAAGATCGAGTTGAATATCAGGATAAGCCTCTTTAAATGGCTGAATTAACGGCACGAGTTGATGTAAAACAAATGGGCTAGCGGCATCAACTCTTAAGCGCCCCTTGGGTAATTCACCTCGTGTGATGATCTCTTCTTCAGCTTGCTGTATTTGTAGTAAACCTAAGCGAACCGCTTCAACAAACTGATGCCCTTCCTCAGTAACTTCCACTCTGCGCGTCGTGCGATTCAGCAAGGTTACCCCCAGCTGTGATTCAACTTTACTAACCGCACGAGATACCCTAGCGACTTGAATACCTAGTGCATCAGCAGCGGAAGAAAATCCACCACTATCCACAACTGCCATGAGAATCTCTAATTCATCTGATCGGGTTAACATTTCATCCCCTTTCTTAACTGCGCACTTTCATCATTTATAACAAAAGTATTTTGTAATAAACACCATTTTTCGCAACGAATAACTCTTTAATAATACACGACATGGAAACGGGCTATTCGTTTATCCATTCATATTCAATGATTATAAGAGAGAGTTGTTATGCCTTTAGCTTTACTTGCATTGACGCTTAGCGCCTTTGCTATTGGAACCACGGAGTTTGTAATTGTCGGTCTGATACCGACTATGGCCTCCGACCTCAACGTATCATTACCTTCAGCGGGTCTTTTAGTTAGCCTGTACGCACTTGGTGTTGCGGTTGGTGCTCCCGTTTTAACAGCGCTGACTGGTAACTGGAAAAGAAAGTACGTTCTGCTTTCTGTTATGGCACTGTTTGTTCTTGGCAATCTGTTAGCCTGGCAAGCACCTGGATACAACACACTAGTTACAGCAAGGATACTGACCGGGCTTGCACACGGTGTGTTCTTTTCGATCGGCTCGACTATCGCCACTGGCCTAGTGTCAAAAGAAAAAGCCGCTAGCGCAATTGCTATTATGTTTACCGGTCTGACCGTAGCTCTAGTGACGGGCGTGCCACTTGGAACCTGGATTGGCCAGACATTTGGTTGGCAGGCAACCTTCCTAATCGTCGCGATCCTTGGAATCATCGCACTGATAGGAAGCGCTCTACTAGTGCCGAGTAATCTGAAACAACCACCAGCAACCAAGCTGTCATCGCAAGTAAAAGTCTTGACTCAGCCTCGTCTACTTTTGGTGTACGCAATCACCGCGCTCGGTTACGGTGGTACGTTCACAGCCTTCACTTACTTGGCTCCTATTTTGGAAGAAGTTTCGGGGTTTGGCTCTAGCGCTATCAGCCTAATTATGTTGGTTTATGGTGTATCGGTCGCATTCGGCAACATCTGGGGCGGAAAGATGGCCGACTCTATGGGGCCAATCAAAGCTCTGACAGCGATTTTCTCGGGCCTAATTGTGGTATTGCTCGTGTTTAGTGTCACAGCATTTAATCCAATTTCTGCAGTAGTGACCATTCTTGTCTGGGGTGCCTTTGCCTTTGGTAACGTTCCAGGACTTCAAGTTTATGTTGTCAAACTAGCAGAGAAATATTCACCTGATGCAGTCGACGTCGCTTCTGGTCTCAACATTGCTGCATTTAACGTAGGTATTGCACTGGGTTCTTGGGGCGGTGGCCTTATCGTGGCCAATGCTGGGCTGATGCACACACCTTGGATTGGCGCGATCGTAGTATTAGGTGCTCTACTACTAACCCGTTTCAGCGGAATGCTAGACAAGCGTGGAGAGCAGCACGCAACGGCACACTGATTCACGTTCCGAATCGATAAAAATCACTTAAGTTAGCCCGGCATTACGTCGGGCTTTCAATACAGAGTTTAAATACACCATTGACTGAGGTAGAAAGTTTATTCTACCCTTAGGTAAAACAAACGTTCTACCTGGTATGTCAAATAGTGAAAGAAAAAATCGCAGCAAGCCTAGAAAAAGCATTCAGTCAGTATGGCTTCGCCGAGCCGAGCGTACCTCAACTCAAAAACGCCTGCGAAGTCAGCCTGAGAACCCTGTACAAATACTACCCCTCCAAGGAAGCGATGATTGTTGCAGCTCTCGAGCATCGCCATCAAAGGTATTTGAGTTTTTTGCTCGAAGACGCCCCTGCCAATGGAACACCGGCTGTATTACACCTATTCACTCGCCTCGAGGATTGGATGAAGGAGTTTGCACCGAATGGCTGCATGTCCATCAATGCATTAGCAGCCTATCCAGAAAATCTATCTATTAATCAAGCAGTAAAACAACACAAATTGGCGGTTCGTCAGCTTATGGTCCAACTAAGTCAGCGAGAAGACCTCGCAACCACACTCTTCTTGTTACATGAAGGTCTATCCAACGCATGGCCGGTTCTCGGTCACGCTGCCTTTGCATCCGCTGAACACACTCTGCTAGAACTAATGAAGGAGAACAATCAATGACCACAATCCCGAAAGTCATGAAAGGCGTCCAACTTATCGGTCATGGTGGGCCAGATATGCTTCGTTACCGCGATGATCTACCTGTGCCAGTCCCCTCGCCTGATGATGTATTGATCCAAGTTGCCGCCGCCGGAGTCAATAACACCGACATCAATACCCGAACAGCATGGTATTCTAAAAACGACGCCAATAGCATGGATGCAAGTTGGTCAGGAGACGCGCTATCTCTCCCTCGAATCCAAGGTGCCGATGTATGCGGTACCATCGTCGCTGTTGGTGAGAATATCTGCCCATCACGAATCGGCCAGCGTGTGCTTATCGAACCATGTATTACGCGCTTCCACAGTCAAGCACTTAGTTCGCCTTGGTACTTCGGTTCAGAATGTGATGGTGGCTTTGCTCAGTTCACTGTTGTTGACAGTAAACATGCATATGCTGTGAATAGTAGTTTATCGGATATCGATTTGGCCTCCTTCCCTTGTTCTTATTCAACTGCCGAGAACATGCTTGTCCGCTCTAATGTCACAGCGAGCGATACCGTACTGATTTCAGGGGCATCCGGTGGTGTTGGCTCTGCCGCAATCCAACTGGCGAAGGCGCGTGGAGCATACGTCATTGCTATCGCCAGCCCAGAAAAGAAAGAACAGATCACGGCATTAGGAGCAAACCAAGTTATCCCTCGCGATGCAAATTTGACGGCGACTCTCGGAGAAAACAGCGTTGACGTAGTGATTGATCTGGTCGCAGGAGAGCAGTGGCCACAATTTCTTCAGGTACTAAAACCAGGATCAAGATACGCTGTTTCCGGCGCCATAGGCGGCCCAATTGTCGAGCTGGATGTAAGAACTCTTTACCTTAAAGACCTAGCGTTATTTGGTTGTACCGTTTTGGCACCAGAAGTATTCGGTAACTTGGTTCGCTATATCGAACAGAACGCAATTCGTCCCTTAGTCGCGGAGTCATTTCCCTTGAACCAGATAGGTCAAGCGCAAGAAGTATTTTCACGCAAGCAACATACTGGGAAACTGGTTTTGGAAATCACATAGCTTTTGTGATTAACAGCGGCCTATACAAGTCGTTGTAATTTGAGAAACCTTTAAGCATCCTAAAAAGTTCTCAATATTTAGAAGATCGCTACGGTTGGCTTAGCTTGTTATCCCTTTTCATCACGCTAAGCCAGCTTGTAAAAATATGCGGTGTTTGCTTCTGAGTTATAAATGTTTAATACCAACATTATCTTACTTCTGGCGTTCATGAACAGAACCGAGATCTGAACGACTTCGGTGTTAACCCTACGATTCTATTAAATATTTTCCTGAACGCGCTCACATCTTGGTAACCCACTCTAAATGATATTGCGTCAAATGTTAGGGTTGTCGACTCAAGTAAATCACAAGCTTTTTGTACTCTTAAGCTTTGTATGTATTGGTTAACATTGAAACCTGTCGCCTTTTTAAAGCGTCGCTGCAATGTCCTTTCTGTTAAACAACTCAACTCTGCAAGCTCTTTATTGCTCAGTTTTCCTTGATAATGATCGTTTATATAGTGCTGTAGTTGAACAATTACCTCATCACCATGTTGGAAGTTTGGGGTAAACTGTTGATAAAAGCGTTGCTCTCTCGGACCAGTATCAATAACCAACATTTTGCCTAACAGGCGCATTACTGCCGGTGACGCAAATAAGGAAACCAGCTCCAAACCTAAATCCACCCATGACATCATACCCCCAGCCGTAATGATCGTTCCTTCGTTAATAAGGATGGCTTCTTGTCTTACGTGGATATCGGGAAACTGACTCGCTAATGAAGGAGCCAAGCCCCAGTGTGTCGTACAAGACTTATTGGTCAACAACTGGGTTTGAGCAAGAATAAAAGTACCGGCGCAGGCGGAGGCTAAAATCGCACCTTTACTATATTGGATATTTAACCAGTCGAGTAGCTCTGGCTCTGGTTCTAAGTAATATTGACCAGTGCCGCTAGGCGGAATCATTACCGCTGTTTTCACATCGAAGTGCGTGTTTGACCAGTGAGCCAATATCTCTACTTCAAAGTGCACATCAACGCCCAATTTAGCCGCCGCACGGTTTGCCATCTCGAAGAGTTCGCTTAAACCATATACGGAGGCTTGCGAGCTATCTGGGTAATTAACGAGTGCTATTTTCATTTTCAATTATCTTCAAGTGTCGCTTTTTGACTCTTTTGTGTCATTTTGGACTCTAAAGAAGGTAGCTAAAAGTCTTTATATTATTCGTACCGCAATGATCCTGAATAAAAGGAAAAGAAAATGACTCAAAAAGCCCTACTTGTAATTGATTTGCAAAACGACTATTTCCCAGAAGGAAAGTTTCCTTTATGGAATACAGAATCAACTTTAGACAATGTTAAGAGAGCAATAACTAAAGCCAATGAGCAAAACATTCCTGTGATTCATATTCAGCATATTGCCGATCCTGACATGGGCATTGCCCCATTCTTCAATGAAGGCAGCGACGGTGCCAATATTCACCCAGAAGTTCTTGCTTTAGCGCCGAATTCCGAAATCGTGGTAAAGCACTTCGCAGATAGCTTTGAAGGAACACGTTTAGAAGAAGTATTGGCAAGCAAAAATGTAACGGAGTTACTTGTATGCGGAATGATGACACAAAACTGCGTCACACATACTGCTATCTCAAAATCTGCGGACAAGTATGATGTTTCGATCTTAATGGATAGCTGTACCACGGTCGATGAAATGATTCACAACATTGCACTTCACGCTGTCTCAACGAGAGTTCCCCTCGTAACTATTGAAGATAAGCTGTAATACACGTAAAACCTTTCGCTCACACAATGCGGGCGAAAGGTCACACATATATGCACTTTCATTGATATTTGCTTACTTTGTGTTAAACATTGGTTTCCAAATAGTTACAAGGAAACATTTATGAAATGGATAGTCGTATTGTTTATTAGCTTATTTTCAGTTTTCAGCCATGCGAAAGAGTGGAAACAAATTCGCTTCACTGTTGAAGGGGCTTACCCTCCATTTAGCTGGACGACAAAAGAGGGAAAGCTAGAAGGGTTTGAGGTCGACCTCGCTAACGCGTTATGCAAAGAGTTAGAAGTAAAGTGCGTTATCTCAAAAATGGATTGGGATGGCATCATCCCTTCTCTTCTTAGTCGCAAGAACGATGCGATTATTGCTGCAATGACAATCACAGAAGAACGAGAAAAGAAAGTCGATTTCACCGTCCCTTATGCAAAAGTACCGACTCGTTTTGTAATGAAAAATGATAGAGAAATCAACATGGAGGACGGCAGCCTAAATCGTTTATCTATTGGAGTTCAAAGAGCCACAATTGGTGATAAGTACCTTTCTGCCTTGTATCCAGATATTGATATTCGTCGTTATGGTACGTTCGATGAGGCATTTACCGATCTACTCAATGGACGGTTAGATGCTGTATTTGGCGGCTCAATCGGTTTAAGTGCTGGTTTTCTTGAAACTGCACAAGGTGAAGGCTATCACTTTACTGGACCAGCGTTTACAGAGGAAAAGTGGTTCGGCCGTGGCATTGGCGTAGCAGTGAGAAAACAAGACAAAGAATTAAAAGCATTACTCGATAGCGGAATACAAAAATTGATCCAAAGCGGTAAGCATAAAACCATCGCCAGCAAGTATTTCTCCTATAGTATTTACGAGTAACCTCTTTATCTTTTTATAGCCTGCGCGGTATAGGAAACTTCCCTTTCCCTATATGGCGACAAAAACAGAGCCCTCGAGCAGTCGCCCGAGGGTTATTTTTATAAAAAAGCCCACGTATATAAGTAACCCGCTCCCATGGCCATCGTTAAGATAACGATTAGGAAGGCAGCGATCATTTGGTTCTTAAAAATTGATTTCAACAAAATCACTTCTGTAAGACTTGCGCCAGCACTACCAATAATAAGCGCCATAACAGATCCAAGAGCCATACCTTTTTGTACTAGTGCCGCGCTAAGTGGAATGACCGCCTCTGCACGGATGTACAATGGAATACCAATGATTGCTGCGACCGGAATCGCGTACCACTTCGCTTCACCAGCGAACTCCGCAATGAACTCCGTCGGGATGAAGCCATAGATAAATGAACCAATCGCAATGCCCATCATGAGATAAGGGAACACTTGCTTAAAGTCTTTCCAAGTTGATTGCCAAATACGTACCCAGCGGCTAGGCTCTTTCTCTTCCACGACTGTCGCTGTTGCACTACCGCCAGATGAACAGCAAGACACTTCCACTTTAGGTTCAGGTTTTGGTGCATCACCACAACAAGATGTTTTCGCCGCAACTGGCGTAGGTTCATTGCAGGCGCTGGTATCACAGCTTGATGCTGGTCTCGCTTCTTCTTTTTTCTTGCTTGAATCGCCACAAGAAGTACCGCACGAAGAAGAACCTACCGCTTGATATGCTTCTGGTTTGACGTAACGTTCAAACCCTAGTTTTTCAAGTACATAGCCTGCTACCACTGATACTGACATCGCGATAGCAAAGTAAAATACCGCAACTTTCCAACCAAAAGTCACCACAAACAAACCAATAATCACTGGGTTAAGCAACGGGCTTGCAAATAAGAACACCATCATAGGTCCAAAACCAGCTCTTGCACGCAACAAGCCTTTTAAGAAAGGAATGGTCGAACACGAACAGAAAGGCGTAATCGAACCTAGCAACGCAGCAATGAAGTAACCTTTACCCTTTTTCGAGCTGAGAATAGATTGAATTTTTTCTGGCGTTAGAAAATCTTGCAACACACCGACAATGTAGCTAATTGCCAGAAATAAGATGATAAGTTCGGTTGCTAGAAACGCAAACATATCCAGCGCTTCTTTAGCCATAGTTATAATTTCTGTATTCACATTTACTCTCCTCGTCATTTTTCGCTAACAAGCTTACCTGATAGACAAGTCTTTATTTCGATATTTCTGGAATTATAGAATCACAAAACAAAAAATCAACAGAATATTTCCATAAAAATGGAATAATAAAACTAGTCATTACTTATCATAAAGTTACATGTCGTTAGCTATGCAGACTGGTTGTCTATGATAATTTCAGAGCATCTCGAATCCTTTTTATCAAACATAACCTAAAATTATCAAAATAAGAAAAAACCATAATTATTGCAGCAGCACCCTCTGAGTTAGTATGACTTTCGACCATTCTTAATAATAAGGAAAACCTATGAGAGCGATAACTTACCAACGAGATAACGATACTTTCTCTTTATCCGAATTACCTACACCAAAACTAGAAACCCAATTTGATGTATTGGTTAAAGTTAACGCTGTTGGTTTGAATCCTGTCGATGCAAAAATTCGTTATTGGTCAGACATGGTCACTAACATGGATAACAATTTTGTTGGCGGGTTAGACGTATCAGGAGAAATAGTCTCTGTAGGCGATGCGGTCGTTGATTGGAAGGTTGGCGATAAAGTGTTGTATCACGGAAACATGAGACGCCATCACGGAGGATTCGCTGAATTTGCTATCCATGATTCAAGAACGCTTATAAAGCACCCTCAGGTTCCGGTTGAAGTAGCAGCATCTACACCTTGCGCAGCCTGGACCGCATATCGCGCTTTGGTAGACAAGCTCGATATTTCAAATCGAAGCAGCATTTTTATCGCCGGAGGTGCTGGCGGCGTTGGAAGCTTTGCTATTCAGTTAGCAAAGACATTTGGTGTTGAACAGATCATTTCTACTAGTTCAGAAGCTAATCACGCATATTTGTCCTCGTTAGGAGCAACCCATACGATTGATTATCATCATGAAGATGTAGTTCAACGAGTAATGGACATTACCGGAAATCATGGCGTTGAGGTTGCACTCGATTGTGTAGGCGGTGATAACGACCGAATTGCAGCCTCGGTGTTAACCTTTGAGGGAGAAATGGTGGAGCTCGTCAAGACTGTCGACCCTTCTCAATATCCAGATGCCTTCTTAAAAGGCTTGGGCTTCCACCAAATAAGTTTGGGCTCTGGTCATGTCTTTGGCGAGAGAGGGTTTGCAAGTATCGTTAATGCCGGAAAGGAAGTGTCTGAGCTATTAGAAAATGGAGAATTGGAAGTACCGAAACTGAAGATCATCGGCTTAGAGGATGTAGGTAACGCACTCTTGGACATGCGAAATCAGAGAACAGTTGGAAAGATTGTCGTTAATCTGAACCAAAAATAATTAATAAAAATCTCGAGGCACACTGGCAAAGTAATGAGCAAGTTAAAGCATCTTGTTACTTTGCCAGATACGAAAGACTTTTATTTTATCTATAACGATGAATGAAAAACAAAATCTCTTGTCATGCTTCCCTGCACTTCACCAAAATTAGGCGTTTTCGAGAGTGTCTCTCCAAGCCGCTAGCAATTTAATATGACGTGGTTCAATCCCACAGCAACCACCAATAATGCTTGCTCCCTGCGCATGCCACTTTTTAGCATACTCAAGATATTCAGTCGGAGAGAAATGGCGAACTTCCTGAATGGTCTCGTTGGCTTGGTGCGCTTGCTTTATCGGAGCAAAGCTATTTGCGAAAGCACCTATCGTCAATTCTCTACCTGACTCACTCAATACTGCTTGTGTATCTATGATCGCTTGCTCGACAACTTCAGGAATAGAGCAATTGAAAAAGATACCTGAAACATTTGTTTTCAACAGCGTATTAACCGCGACTTTAAGAGATTCCCCTGAGCGAAGGCGAGCCAAAGAGTTAGGCTCATCCATTAAGGTGAAAGCAAGATAATTGGGCTTATCTGTTTTGGCTAAAATTATTGATAGAACTTCAACTTCAGCGAGGCTAGACACGGTCTCAGCTAACCAAATATCAACATATTGATCTTGAGCTTCAAATAACTCAGAAGCCACTTCCAGTGCCCTTTTCGGCTCGAATAATTCAGGCCTGTAAGACCCCATTACAGGAGGAAGAGAACCCGCAACGAGCACTCTATCGTTAGAGCTGGTGACTACATCTCTTGCAATTTTGGCTGCAGATTTTGCTAACTCAGTCCCCCGTTTTGCATAGAGTTCCTCGCCTAAGTGAAATGGAACACATGCATAACTGTTGACAGTGATAATCTCTGCGCCAGCGTCTATGAAATTCTCATGTGCCATTTTTACATATTGTGGTGATTCAATTAGCGCTTGTGCACTCCAAAGCGGCTGAGAAAAAGGGGCGCCAATACGTTTTAACTCTCGCCCCATGCCACCATCTAAAATTGTTACTTTCTTCATTTAGACATCCATACCGCCAAACATCCATAAGCTTTATTCAAACACAATTTTTATCAATTCAAAATGAAATTGTTATGTTTAAAGTGAACAAAAACTTAATGGCTGATTAAACACTCTAGTATTTACCAGACCTTTCATTCGGACCAAGATAATGTTATCGCCATTAACTTCGAGTAAAAAGCCCATTATCTATGTCTCTCGGCGAGGCGGGCGTTACGAGCCACAATAGTGCATGAAGTGATTGAGGGACTAACCCTCAATCAAATTTTCTTTTTATTATAAGACCTTAGATAAAAACTTCTGTAATCTAGGATTGGAGGGGTTATCAAAAAATCGCTCAGGAGAGTCAGAAACCAAAAGCTCACCATCTTCCATAAACAACACCCTATCAGCGACCTCTTTTGCGAAACCCATTTCATGAGTAACCACGACCATGGTCATTCCGTCCTTGGCCAAATCTTTCATCACATCAAGAACTTCTCCAACCATTTCAGGGTCTAGTGCTGATGTGGGTTCATCAAACAACATAATGTTGGGCTTCATTGCTAACGCACGAGCGATTGCGACGCGCTGCTGCTGTCCGCCTGATAAATGATTAGGATAATTATCCATTCTCTCCGACAGACCAACTTTATAAAGCAAATCTTTTGCTTCTTTCTTCACCGATTCAGGGTCACGTTTAGAAACCTTTAAAGGTGCCAACATGACGTTCTCTATCGCCGTTTTATGTGGAAAAAGGTTGAAGCCTTGAAATACCATGCCCACATCAGCGCGTAGTTTATTGATATCCGTAGATTTGTGGTACATATCGATACCATCTACGATTATAGACCCACTATTTATTGTCTCTAATTGATTAATCGTCCGTAAGAATGTTGACTTACCAGAACCTGACGGTCCTACGATGACAATCACTTCCCCTTTTTCTACATTTACCGATACGTCCTTGAGCGCATGGCAGCCATTAGGGTAAATTTTATTAATTGTTTTTGCTGAAATAATGTATTCCATTAATGACTCCACCATTAATCACTTGCTGCCAATTTCTTTTCTAACGTTTGTATTGCCCAAGATAAGGTACTAGTCAGAAGCAAATAAAGGGCCGCTACGGTAAACCAAACTTCAAATGGGGCAAAACTACCACTTACGACTTCCCTGCCCGCTTTTGTCAGATCAGTAATCGAAATCACGGAGACAAGTGAGGAATCTTTTATCAGGTTGATAAACTGCCCGGCTAAGGGAGGTAATGTCTGCTTAAACGCTTGAGGTAAAATGACATAAATCATCGCTTTGGGATAATTCATTCCTAGTGAACGCGCCGCTTCCATTTGTCCTCTTGGGATTGACTGGATTCCTGACCGCACAATTTCTGCGACATAAGCGGCGGTAAACACGGAGAGCGCTATCACTCCCGCAGTAAAACGCTCAAGGTCAAGCACAGTACCAATAAAGAAGTAAACGATAAAAATCTGTACTAAAAGAGGCGTTCCACGAATGACCTCGACATAAACAAGCGCCAGCTTTTTTAATGCCGGATTGCTGGATATGCGCATTAGTCCAACAACTAAGCCTAACGCTAGAGCAATGATAAGTGACCAGAGTGAGATTTTAATGGTCGTCACAACACCATCTAAAATTGGGCCAGAGCGCCACTCTTTTATAGTTGCTAAGGTATCTCCTTCAAAAATAAGATCACCTTCATAGACGTCCACAGACTTATATTGGCTTAGTTCAAGAACAATATCACCATGAATACTCTCCAGAGCCAGTTGGTTATTCTCGTCGAGAATGATGTTCCCATCGACAGGCGCGGTAATGGATGAAGCAGCGTTAGTGGCAATATAAGGAAGGACACGCTCCCAATTCCAGCTGTAATCGATTCGCTTACCTGACAGATAGACAAGACCGCAAATTGATAGCAAAACAAGAACAAAAACAGCGTTCCACAATAGGGATTTAAAGTTATTTTGCATGTGATTCCGAGAATGACTTTGATTAAAGTTGGTTGGGTATTTGAATAAAGAAAAGCGTTAGCTTCACAGCGCGAACCGTTTGGTTGGCGATGAACCGAGCCAGAAGCTAGCCGCTCCTCTACAATAACAAAATGATTACTTAACTTGCTTTAACCATTTATCGTCGTTAAACCACTTATCGTAAATGCGATCGTAAGTTCCATCGCCCTTAATTTGACGTAAATAGTTGTTTAAGAAGTTAAGCGTATCTGGATTTCCTTGCGGCACAGCCCAACCCAAAGGCTCGTAAGTAAACGGTTTAGCCAAGTGCATTAACTGCCCTTTGTTTTCCGCCACATAAATAGAGTTGTAAGGAAAGTCATAAACAAACGCATCTACCTTTCCGTTGGCAACCTCAAGTACCGCTTCAGACTGAGTTTCGTATAGATTTATCTTAGCTTTCGGAAGGTATCGTTTTACCGCTTGCTCACCCGTTGTCCCAAGCTTAGTTGCAACAACATATTCTGGACTATTGAGATCTCGGTAACTAGACACTTTACCTTCATGTTTGAGATCTACGAGAATGGATTGACCAATAACCACATAGGGATCAGCGAAATTCACCTGAGTATTTCGCATAGGTGTGATAGTCATCCCGCCCATAATCATGTGACACTTACCAGTCAACAGTGTTGGGATAATGCCATCCCATGAAGTGTTTACCGGAACAAACTTAACATCCATGGCACGCGCCATTTGCTTACCCAAATCGATATCAAACCCGATGTACTGCCCATTTTTTGCTGTCATTTCAAAAGGCATATACCCAGAATCAAAACAGACTTTTAGCTCCCCTGTACTTTTGATGTCGTCTAAAATTGGGTCTGCATTAACCGTCGTCGAAACAGCTAACCCCAGTGCAGCAAAACACAATAACTTTTTCATGGATATTCCTTTATCATTTGTTGTAAAGTTTTTTTATACACGACAATAGAATAAAAAACCACAAATAATGACTTTTTAATCACTAGAGTTTGTAGAATCGTCACTAAGACGGAAGATCTGAATGAAAATCTATACCAAGGCATTGCAATTGAATTGCATGCATTAAGTGATTGAGCTGTAGGCAGGTCACTATAACGACAAGAAACATACGCTTTGACTGAATAGTCAGCGTTTCCGAGAGTGGTTTAATTATTAACGAAACCATACAGATATTCGCTTTTTCACATTGACCGTAATGTCAAAAGTGCTTGAGTTTTATTGTTGACAATTCTTCCATAGTCAATGGTCACAAATGTGATGTACAGCACATTTCTATAGTGGCACTATCACCTTTGTCGAGAGATATTAACAAGGATTCGTTGGACATCTTGACTTTGTAATACAAATAAAAAGGTGACTATATGAAAAAACTAATGACGCTCTCATCACTATTATTATTCAGTTTATCTGCTACTGCTGGTATTCATGTCGAACACTCTACAAACAAAGTTGTTCTCAATGACTTTACGACAAAAGATGCCGCTTATAGCTCTGCGTTTGATCTTGTCGATGAATACCAAACGCTATCAAAACATGAACTTAGAAATCGTCTAAACATCATTGGAAGCGGTTTCCCTCGTGATATTGCAATCGATGATAGTAAGGTGAGAGTTGAAGAATACGCACTTAACCGTGATGAAGTTAAATATCGTGCAATCATAAACTTCGATTATCACTTCAGAACAAGTGACGGCGGTAAAAACTAAAAAATCATCTGCACCTTTACTTTCTTAGAGCCCTTCCTATTTTAAGAAAGTAAAGGTGTCTAATCACATTGAAACGACGGCTTTTCATAAATCGCTCTCTCCTTACATAAACAGTATCAATCCCTACCTCTATCGTTTACATAAAAATAATTTTTCCAATCTTCATTGAGATACATTTCGTCGTTTGGCGCTTTATCATTCACTTGGTTCGCCATATGGATTCCACATCACTTAAATGAAAAAGACCCTTGAAATTGAGTTCACTTTTTTATGAAGATTAACTCAACCTAAGATTGACAATTGTCGTTATATTTTTCTCGTTTATAGCAATATATAAAAAACTCTTTTTGTTTTAATTAACCATAAGACGTAAAAATAAAAAAGGCAACAAGATACTTCTTGTTGCCAAAGAAAAAAATCATCATTCAAAAAATATGAAAATGAAAACTAGCAGTGGACTAGCTAACAAAACAATTATATCCAAAACACTTTAACAAGTAACGATCAATATAATCCATTATATATGGATGAAAATCAGCACTTATAAAATTACACCGATAAATAAAAAAGCCTGAAAATAGTTTCAGGCTTTTTATATTTATTAATTTTTTAGAATGAATATCTCGCAGCTATTGCAAGAATATCGTCTTCATTGTCTACATCTGTAATTCTGTATTCTGCTAGTGCTTTAAAATTAGAAGTCAAATCGTACTCTGCACCTAGTGAGTAGTAATCGACGACGTCTTCATCATCACGCTCTAGATTGTTATAGCCAACAAGTGCCCAAAGCTTATCTGTTATTTCATAAGTGGCAACTGCTTCAATACCGGTGTAATCAATATTACTTTCAGAACCATCTTTAGCCCAGTTTTCACCATCACTGTATAAAACAGAGGCATAAAACTTGTCGTATTCAAATGCAATAGCACCCGTTAGCAGCTCTGCATCTTCTGCACCCGATTGCCCTTCACCTTCGTTGTAACCAAGCGCAACTTTGAAGCCATATGGCAACTTGTAGTCCGCCGCCGCACCATAAGAAGCTGCATCTGTTGACACTTCATCGTTTTCAGCCTGATAGCTAACATGAATATTCAAACCTTCATAGCTTGTCGTTAGCTTAAATACTGAATCGGAGCGACCGGTACCATATAGATCCGCACTTACGCCAGCAGCTTCATTACCAAACTCCGGGAAAATATCCGTGTAATCAGATACTAAAGTGACCGCACCGTATTGACGTCCATAACTTACTGTTCCGTAATCTGCACCAACTCCTACATAGCCTTTTCGGATATCAAATTCATCATCTTCAATCCCATCAGCATCTCTGCGATTAGACTTAAATTCCAACTCATATAAGCCGAAGGCATAAAGATCTTCATTTATTTTAGACTCACCTGAAAGTCCTACACGAATGTAGCTATTATCTCCGTCAGCATTTTTATCATCAGAGAAATAATACATCCCTTGCGCTCGGCCATGAATATTTAACACTGATTCTTGATCTTCATAAACTACGGCTGAATTTGCAGCACTTGCAGAGAAAAGTGCTGCGATTGCGATCGACGTTCTTGTCATTTTCATTTAATTACCACTACTTGTGTTGTTTGAATCGAGTGAAATTATGAACAGTGGCAATTATTTTTAAAGTGCAAATTCAACCATATTCTATGGATAAATATAAACAAGCCCTCAATCTAAAACATTATGTCCTAGTACTCATATTAGTTGAGATAATCCATCCAAACAGGAGGCGTCCCTATTATTTTTTGAACAGTATCAATGAACAGTTTGGCTAATGGTTGTTGATTTCGGTGAGTATACATTGCATATATTTCCCCTATTGCGGGAAGATTATAATCAGGAAGCAACTGTACAAGATCTTGTTTACTCAAACTCTCCTGAAGAAAGAACTGCCCTATTAAAGCATACCCTAGATCAGATTTTACGGCATCGAGCATTAACTCAGTTTCATTCACGAAGTACTGCCCATTGATATTATACGTTCTAACGTCGCTTGATGACTGGCTTGGCGCTATACGTAGCTTATCTGCCTTAAAGTTAGCATTAGAGTATATTACTGCTGGCATTTTTATAAGCTCTTCTGGAGAGCTCGGGGTTCCATACTTGTCAATAAAACTCTTCGATGCAACCAGTGCCATATTATTGCTTGCCAACTTACGTACTATCATGTTGGACTCTCGGATTGGTCCGATACGAAACACAACATCAAAACCTTCATGGATAACATCGACTCGATTATCATCGAGCAGCAGCTCTACAGTAATGTTTGGGTACTGTTTTATAAACTCTTTAACTGCCTGATTTAAGTATGCTCTGCCAAAGAAAGTGGAGCTTGATATTTTCAGATTACCTTTCGGTTCATCCTGAAATGTAGCAGCAATACTACGAGTTTCAGTTAGAACCTCTCTTACTTTCTTAGCTTGCGCCACCATCTCAACACCAGCATTGGTCAGGGATAGCGAACGCGTGGAACGGTTTAACAGCCGTAAGCCCAATTCATCCTCTAGCTTTTTGATCTGTTTTGACAAAGCTGAACGATCTATATGATTTCTGTCAGCAGCCTTAGCAAAAGTTCCGTATTCAGAGACATCCAGTAGTAATTCAAGTTGGCTTGCGAGATCCACTGCACAATTCCTTATTTAGTTTTTATTCTTTATGTGATGGGAAATGGATTTTACAAAATTAATTTCAATTTTTTATGGTTCAAATTGCATCAGTGAATTGCAAATAATGCACGAATTAAAAAAGCTTTAATTTTCGTCGCTATCTTTAGCTTCTGTTTAGTTATTCCTATCTATTATGGCTTATTACATTTAACAATACTCCACGTCTTTAAAACCCTAAACTGACCTTTTTCAAACCAAAAAGTGAGCATTTTGACCAATATTTAATCGTGCATTTTTATCACTACTCTATGTTCGCTGAGGGCCTATTTACCCATAGGTACAATGAATACAATGCCGTTCCTTTTAGTATGAACAGAATCATTTAGGGCGCGACAAATGTTAAAGAAAGTTTTCGGCATTGGCCTTTTATCCGTTTTAGCTGCTTGTGCAGACGAAGAGATAACCAAACAACCTAATACTCCCTTACCTACGATAGACGTCTCCAAAGTCATCTATGAGCCCGTTCAATCGTGGTTCACCTTTACAACAAGGCTTCAAGCCCCAGAGAAAGTTTCTTTAATGCCACGCGTTTCCGGAGTTATTGAAACGGTAGAATTCAAAGACGGACAGAGTGTCAACAAAGGTGACTTACTCGTCACTCTTGATGATCGAACCTTCAAAGCTCAGGTCTCACGACTTGAAGCGCAAGTTAAGAGTGCTCGAGCTGCGCTAGAGCAAGCAGCAAACGAACAAAAGAGAGCCGCTCAACTGGTTAAGCGAAAAGCCATCTCAGCGGAACAAGCAGAGGCCCGAGATACCGCAGTAAAACAACGCTCTGCAGAACTAATGGCTTTGCGTGCTCAGTTAGAATCCGCAAAGTTAGATCTTGAGTTTACGAAGATATATGCCCCTATTAGCGGCACTATTTCAAGAGCATTCATTACTAAAGGAAACAATGTAAACGCAAATCAAAGCGTTATATCAAACATTGTCTCTAACGATCAGGTATATGCATACTTTGATGTCGATGAGCGAACTTGGAACCGTTACTTCTCGACAATCAATGCCGACTCTAACTTACCTACTCGTCTTGAACTATCTGGACAAAATGGGCAAGAGTTTTTTGGACGCGTTGACTTTGTCGACAACTCCATCAACGAAAACACCGGTACTTTGCAGGTTCGAGCGGTATTCGATGCAACAAAATCAAACTTAAAAGTGGGATCGTTTGGCCGAGTTCAGATATCAACAACCAAACCAGTTGAACGAGTTCTCGTTCCAGAGCGTTCTATTGGCACAGATCTAGAAAACCGCTTTGTATTAACACTCAATGAAGAGAATACGTTGCAATACAGCATCGTAACCTTAGGCGAACGTTACGGAACATTTCGTGCCATCGAGAATGGCTTGAACGCCGACTCAGTTATTGCGGTAAATGGCCCAGCAAAAGTTGGCCCAAATAGCAAAGTCACACCAAAAAATGTCACGCTAGATATTAGCAACACTTCATTGATTATGGCTTCAAACTCAACATCGTTGCCAAACAAACGTTTAGCTCAAGACTAAGAAGACAACCGAATGAAATTTGCACACTTTTTTATTCAAAGACCCATATTTGCCTCTATGTTATCGCTATTGATATTAATAGTAGGCGCAATTTCACTTTTACAGTTGCCTGTGAGTGAATATCCAGAGGTTGTCCCTCCTACAGTGGTAGTTACAGCAAACTATCCTGGTGCGAACCCAAAAGTAATTGCAGAAACAGTTGCTACGCCTCTGGAGCAAGAAATTAATGGTACAGAAAACATGTTATATATGTTTTCGCAGGCAACCAGTGACGGCAGAATGACATTGACCGTAACCTTTGCTTTAGGTACGGACTTGGACAAAGCTCAGGTTCAAATTCAAAATCGCGTCACTACAGCTTTGCCCCGATTACCAGAAGCCGTCCAACGGTTAGGAGTTGTTGCCGAAAAAGCCTCTCCTGATCTCACCATGGTTGTGCATATATATTCTCCAGATTCTAGCCGTGAAGTCAGTTATTTAGCTAACTACGCTAATTTAAACTTGAAAGATGAGATAGCTCGGCTCGGAGGCGTTGGTGATGTGCGCCTTTTCGGTGGTGACGAGTACTCAATGCGCTTGTGGTTAAATCCAGATGAGCTCGCTTCTAGAAATCTAACCGTAATGGACGTTGTCTCCGCCGTCCGATCTCAAAACCAACAGGTGGCAGCAGGCTCATTAGGTGCGCAACCAGCCGCTAATGAAAACCAATTCCAAGTTTTGTTGAACGTAAAAGGCCGCTTGGAGAATATTGATGAATTCAACGACATTGTAGTAAAAGTTGACGAAACAGGGGCTTTGACACGTCTTAAAGACGTTGCACGCGTAGAGCTAGGTCAAAACTCTTATGCACTGCGCGCCTTGTTAAATGGTAAACCAGCGGTGGCGATGCCCGTATTCCAGCGCCCTGGTGCTAATGCTATTGAGCTATCTAATCAGGTTCGTTCAACCATGGACCGTTTACAAACAGCCTTTCCAGCTGGAGTTTCATATGAAATAGCCTACGACCCGACCGTCTTTGTTCGTGGTTCGATAGACGCGGTGGTTCATACTCTGCTAGAGGCAATTGTACTTGTTGTTGTCGTAGTTATTCTGTTTTTGCAAACATGGCGCGCGTCTATCATCCCTATCATTGCGGTGCCTGTTTCATTAATCGGTACGTTCGCTGTAATGCAAATGCTCGGAGTATCGATTAACACACTTTCGTTGTTTGGACTTGTTCTCGCCATAGGCATCGTCGTCGATGACGCCATTGTCGTCGTCGAAAACGTGGAACGGAACATCCATAATGGTCTTGCACCACTAGAAGCAACGAAACAAGCAATGACCGAAGTTACCGGGCCAATTATTGCAATTGCATTAGTGTTATGTGCGGTGTTTATCCCGACAACCTTTATTACAGGGTTATCCGGTCAGTTTTATAAGCAGTTCGCACTAACAATTACGATCTCGACGATTATTTCAGCAATTAACTCGTTGACGTTATCGCCTGCTTTATCAGCACTGCTATTACAAGATAAGAACGCAAAACCCGATCGGCTAACCAAACTCTTGGATGCGGTTTTTGGTAAGTATGTTTTTGCGCCATTCAATAGAATTTTTGAGTATAGCTCGAACCAATATCAAGCTCTGGTCAAGAAGCTGATTCGTTTTAGCCTTGTTGTTGTGGTGGTATACATTGCGTTACTCGGGGGAACGGTTTCTCTATTCAAAGCGGTTCCTGGAGGATTCATTCCTCAACAAGATAAGCAGTATTTAGTTGCGATCGCCCAACTTCCAGATGCAGCAAGTTTAGATAGAACAGAGTCCGTTATTAAAGAAATGGAAAACCTCGCGCTGGCAACACCTGGCGTAGCACAAACCATTTCTTTCCCAGGCTTATCGGTCAATGGTTTTACTAACAGTCCGAATAGTGGCATCGTTTTTGTTACGCTTGAGGACTTCGATAAACGAAATGATCCAACTCTCGGAGCAAATGCGATTGTTGCATCTTTGAATAAGAGCTTTTCAATCATTGATGAAGCCTTCGTTGCGATTTTTCCACCACCACCAATCCAAGGACTTGGCTCTACTGGCGGCTTTAAACTTCAAATCGAAGACCGTGCGAACAAGGGGTTTGATGAGCTCTTCAAGCAATTGAACTTGGTAATAAGTGAGGCATCAACAAGACCCGAGCTGATGGGATTATATTCCACATTTCGTATACAAGTGCCGCAGATGGACATCCAAATAGATCGTGAACAAGCGATGCTGCAAGGTGTTCCTCTAGAGCAGGTTTTTGATGCGCTTCAAGTTTATTTAGGATCATTATACGTCAATGACTTCAATATGTTTGGTAGAACATACAAAGTGAATGCCCAGGCAGACATGAACTATCGTCTCGAACCTGACCAAATACTTAACTACAAAGTAAGAAATGCTGCCGGACAAATGGTTCCTCTCGGCGCTGTACTGGAGATCATACCCACGATTGGGCCTGACCGCGTGATGCACTATAACGGCTACCCTAGTGCAGAACTAAACGGCAGTCCTGCTTTTGGTTACAGTTCTGACCAAGCCCAAACTGCTATTGAGGAAGTACTGGATCAAAACCTAGCAGAGGGAATGGTTTATGAATGGACTGATGTAACCTACCAGCAGATTTTGGCTGGTAACACGATGGTGTATATATTCCCACTTGTTGTTTTGTTAGTTTTCATGGTGCTAGCTTCGCAGTACGAGAGTTTAAAACTACCATTCGCTATCATTTTGATCGTTCCTATGACCATTTTTTCTGCACTAGCAGGTGTTTGGTTCATTGGTGGTGACAACAATATATTCACACAAATTGCTTTGATTGTCCTTGTGGCTCTAGCGTGTAAAAATGCCATCTTGATGGTGGAGTTCGCTAAAGAACTTAAAGACAATGGCCAAGATACCTTATCAGCGATTTTGGAAGCATGTCGTTTACGTCTTCGACCGATTCTAATGACATCAATTGCATTTACCGCTGGTGTTATTCCATTAATGATTGGTACAGGGGCCGGAGCGGAAATGCGACAAGCAATGGGTATTGCCGTATTCTCGGGTATGGTAGGCGTAACGGTATTTGGATTACTACTCACACCTGTTTTTTACATGTTAGTGAGTCGAAACAAAAAACGTCAAACACTATAACCATAATATAAATACTCATTTAAATTCATACTAAAGGGAGCTATTGCTCCCTTTTCTTTTGGTTATTAAGTATATTAATAATTTCTAGACAGAGCAGTAGTTATACATGAAACTAATACGCTAATATCTAACTTGGATAAACATTGTGGATTTAGCAAATAAACTACACCTGCTTTTAGAAGTCTCTAAAGCTGGATCTTTTGCAAAAGCAGCAGATGGGATGAATATCGACCGCTCTGTTTTGTCTAAACACATCAAGCAGTTAGAAGAGCACTTAGGCGTTAGGCTATTAAACAGAACGACTCGCTCTCTTTCATTAACACAAGTCGGCCAGCAAATAGTAGAAAAAGCAGACCAAATATCTCAACTCCTTGATGATACTCAACAAATAGCGGAGAATTTTCAGACTGAGCCTTCAGGGAAAGTACGAATTTCAAGCTCAACATTATTTGGAAAACTCTATCTACAACCTTCGATAGAGAAATTTTTACATAAGTACCCAAAAGCAAGTGTTGAACTAATGCTAGATGATCTTCATGTAGACGTGATTAGAAGTAATTTTGATATTGCTTTTCGAATCGGACCTATGAGGGATTCATCAATGGTAGCAAGAAAATTAGCAAAAAATACGACTGCAATCATTGCTTCTCGAAATTTAATTGAAAAACATGGTAACCCAGAAACGCCTGATGAGTTAGTTAAGCTACCTTTTATTATTTATTCAAATGGTAATTTTATTGTCGATAAACTTAAATTCTACGACAAAGCAAAATCAGATGGTTTAGATACATACCCAATATCAGGGTCATACATGGTAAATGAAGCTGAGCTAATAATTGAAAGCGTAAAGTCAGGTCTGGGCGCAGCACTTATAGGTCAATTTATGCTCCCTAACAACCTAGAGTCTTCTAATTTAGTTCAACTTTTACCAGAATATGAAACTCAAGATTTTGGTGATATTTATGCCATGTACTCACACCGTCAGCAATCACCGTTGGTTAGGGCATTCATTGATATCGTTCAAGAAGAAATTGGCATACCACCAATATGGGAAAAGCATTTCAATAAAAGCTAGGTAATTCTATTTAACCAAAATTAACATAAAATAAAAAATCAAATAAAATCAATAAGTTAAACCAGGAATGCTTAATATTCATCGAAGTTTAATGTTAGGTGAATTAAGTTCCATTCTAAATGGCGCTTAATTCACTAAATATAAAAAATTCTTGATTTATAATACTAACAAATCCATCACCTATACAAGTTACGATGTATATTAAAGAAAAACACACCTCGGTCACTAGTTTGTTAGTATATAAAATATCTTATCTTATTTTTTTGGTTATTTATACGTTAGCAACGATTTATTTTAGCGTAAAAATGGACAAAAGCACATCGGAGAACTCTCTTATAGAAATGACTCAAATAGCATTTGTGCTTTTTTCATCGTTAATGTGTTTGTATAAATCTAAGGAACATCTTGAACTCAAACACATATTAGTAATAATGTCTTCATTTTTTATGGTTATATTCGTTAGAGAAATGGACTACCACATAGAGCAGTATTTCTCTCACGGTTCATGGAAGTACCCTGCTTGGATTATAATAGTCTCGGTCTGTTATTTTTGTTTTAATAACATAGTTAACATAAAAAATGAGGTCAAACTTTTCATTTCTCATTCTAGCTTCACGACATTAACGATTGGCTTTTTCATTGTTTTCTTATTCTCACGCTTTGCAGGGTATGGTGATTTTTGGGTCGAGTTTATGGGGAACTCATATAATAGAGACGTGAAAAACTTGGTCGAAGAAAGCTTAGAGTTACTAGGTTACGCGATACTTTTAAACGGTGTTTTACTTATTAAAGTAGAAAACCACTAAGTATAAACAAAAGTTCAGAGCTTGTAGTTCAAGCTTTGAACTTTTTTTGGTTAAAAAAAAGCAGCAAATATAATTTGCTGCAAATGATGAAAAAAACAATATGCGTAAGTTAACTTCCTAGCAATGGATGCGTTAACGAGTTAATAATAACGAACCGCAACAATTAAGTCTCGTTGAAAATAATCCATAAAGAATGGCATTTATTACACTGTTAATTATGTAACCTTATCTAATCTAGTTACCACACGCCGTCGTTTTGATATCTTATCTCTTTCCGTCAATAAATAGCTCTTCACATCAGATCCCATTTATCATCCCACAACAGTCGGATTCACAACAAAGCAAAAAAAAATCAATAAATTAGAAGTGGTCACTTAAAAAATAAAAAGGAGTAAAAACGAAACTATGTCAGATAGAACATATTAAAGATCACCGACTCTGAGTAGAAAACCGTTCATACTCGTTACGCATACAATCAATAAAGACTTCCATCGCCGGCGTCACACACTTCCCAGCATGATAAGCGCAGAGTGGCTTGATCATCTGTGAAAATTCGGTGAACTCAAGCTCTTGTAAACTGCCCTCTTGCAACTCTTTTTCAACCGTAAAACGAGGTAAGTAAGAGATACCAATATTACTCTCAACGCAATTTTTGATCGTATTAATACTGCTAAGTTCGATCATGTTGTCGATGCTAATATCACGCTCTTGAATAATGCTCTCAAACATCTGTCGAAAAAGGCACTTAGGGCCATTGCTTATAAACCCTAAATCAATATGTTGCTCTCTCTTCTTTAAATCTAGCCCTTTTAAAAGCGGTGAAGCAACCAATACCAGTGGCTCCTGCTCAAACTCGTGGACCTTGAGCGTATCGTCATTACCTACTCGATAAAACACACCTAAATCAGCTTTATCCGCTATCAACTCATCTCGAATCTGATAGCAATTTTGTGATTGCAGAGAGAGTCGGACATTGGGCGCTCTGATCCTGAACTCTTTTAAAACATTAGCCATCTTATAAGCAAGTTGAGTCTCAGCAACCAGCACTTTCAATTCACCGGTCGGCTCCGAGTTTTCTTGCTGTGCTGTTCCCTCAATATTTTCCATCACTCGCGCCAGTTCATAGACGTAAGGCAGTATCTTTTCTCCTGCTTGAGTCAAAACCATCTTACGCCCTATTTTTTCGAACAGCTGCAAAGACAGATCTTGTTCCAACTGCTTGATTTGAAAGGTGACGGTTGATTGCGTGCAATAAAGCTTCTGTGACGCTTTTAGAAACGATCCTTCTTCAACAATAGCTTTAAAAGTAAGAAAGCGTTTTAGATTCATGACTAGACTCCACAACCAACAGTTCAATAAATTAAAAGTCTAAGTTTTAATTTATTCAATTTTTTAATCAATTGTAGCGAAGTATAGTGCAGTAAAAACAGGAGAGATAGAGATGACCGCCATCTACACCGCATTTTTTACTTACGTAATCATTACTTCAATTACACCAGGGCCAAACAACATTTTATCGCTCAGCATCGCGACGCAATATGGACTAAAACGCTCAACAAAAGTGATTTCGGGGATGTTTTGTGGCTATGTTGTTTTGATGCTACTTTGTGGCGCTTTCACGTATAACATGATCAGCCTCTTGCCCGTGATTACACCTTGGCTAACATGGATTGGAGCAGCTTATATTGTTTGGTTGGCTTGGGGGCTTGCTACGAGTGAGATCAAAACTTCATCGGATAATTCTAAAGGTATCAGTTTCTTAACAGGTTTCGGTTTGCAGTTCGTTAATGTGAAAATCATTCTTTATGGAATTACCTCTATTTCTACGTTCGTACTGCCCCACACTCAGAATATCTACTGGATCTTAGCGACTAGCCTCATTCTTGCTTTGATCGCACTCCTTAGCAACGTAGTTTGGGCCGTTGCAGGAAAGCTACTTCAATCGCAATTCCAGAGATATGGCAAAGTCATAAATATGAGCTTAGCAGCAGCTCTGATCTATTGTGCGACACAGTTATTTACTTAAGTATATAGTTGATCATCAAGAACAATATTGCTCTTCAACTTAGACGACTACGTTTATGTGAAGAGCAAATTCTGCTCTACAAATAGCTGCGGTTTCTCGTGCCCTTACTCGCTCCTTCATACGGCAGTTTTTGAAGAAGTAGATTCAACGTCACTTAATCAACCTAAAGATACGAAATCTTTTTTAGTTATACAGACACGGCCTTGGCGACCTCGGCAATAACTAAGCATTACTTAGTATACACAAATCAGAAAAACTAAGATAATCTTAGTCATCCTAGTCCTTAGTGTGAACTTTAAGTGTTGTTTAATAACCCACTCCCAGCCCGCCTTAAGCATGCGCGTAAACAAGCGAATCTGTCCCAAAAAGCACTGGGCATCCGTATCGGCATGGATGATAGTTCTGCAAGTGCAAGGATGAATCAATACGAAAGGGAGCGCCATACTCCCGACGTAAAAACGCTCAAACTTATCGCAGATGAGCTAAACGTGCCTCTAAACTATTTCTTTTGTGAAGATGAAATCACCGCTGAACTTGCTGTGAATCTCCACAAGCTGTCAAATGATGACAAGCAAAGAGTGCTTGAGAGCACAGCCCAGTTGATTGCGGACGCAATCGCCACGAAGTCGAGTACGTAATTGGGATTAAACGCCTAAGAATACGTATCAATACCAAAGAATCAAAGAGCATAACTAAGGGTTCAACATGGCTACAACAAAAGCACTTGTGGTTTTTTCCGGTGGGCAGGACTCTACGACCTGCTTAATCGATGCATTAAATACATATGATGAGGTTCATGCTATAACGTTTGATTATGGCCAGCGTCATTCAGATGAAATAGATATCGCTATCGAATTAGGTAAGCAACTTAACATCAAAAGCCACAAAGTCCTGGATGTAAAATCAATTAATGAGTTAGCGATAAGCTCGCTGACAAGAGACAACATTCCGGTATCTAATGACTTAAGCGACGCTAACGTACCCAATACATTCGTTCCAGGGAGAAACATCCTCTTTCTTACTTACGCATGTATCCATGCTTACCAGCTTGGTATTCAAGACATCATTACGGGAGTTTGCGAAACAGACTTTAGTGGTTACCCTGACTGCCGAGACAACTTTATTCGCTCTCTAAATCTCTCTTGCAATTTAGGTATGGATAAAGCCTTCAATATTAAGACTCCTTTAATGTGGCTTACTAAAGCAGAGACTTGGGCTCTAGCTGATAAGCACAATATGTTGGAGTTTGTCCAAAACAATACGTTAACATGTTACAACGGAATCGTTGGTAAAGGCTGTGGTGAATGCCCAGCGTGCCTACTGCGACAAAGCGGCTTAGAAGAATACTTAGCGAGCAAATAGTCTTTGTTAGCGGTAATAGCGCTGGGATAAAACCTTTTGCGTTAGCTTCTAAACGTTTTATCTCAGCGTGAAACTCCAGCCAACAGAGCTTCATTTTGATGCCGCCAGATTGGTGGCATCAATTAAATGCGAAACGATTGTCGAACCAAAGATAGCACTACACCACAACAGCCAACACTGCTTAGCTTTTACAACGCTATAAATTGCTTAGATATATCGACAATGTTTCGATAGCAAAGCTACCAACGGCATTACTCGCGAAACCGGGATTAGATAGAAAAGCTACCTCGAATGATGACGAGTCTCTCGTCTAAGCAATACTCAAATATTTATGAGTTTGAACAGACAAACGCCAATTGCGGGCAATGCACGTATCAATACACAATTGCGTAGCACGAGGCTTCTGGCTAATTGGTTGTAGTGCAATGATAGTCTCAGCCGCTACGTTCGCATTTGCTAAAAGGTCATCAAGGTGGTCGATGTCTTTCTGGGTGCCGACTGGATGCTTAATCTCATTTGCCCGCTCTAACGCGCTATTAAGCACTGGTAATTTACCTTTCATAGCTACTTTTGGTGACACTGTCACCCACGTATTTTCTGAAGTAATCACTTCTGATGTGCCACTGGTTTCAATTTGGCATTGGCACCCCATATCTTCAAACGCCTTTGTTAAAGGGCGCAGATCATAAATACAAGGCTCTCCACCAGTAATCACGATATGCTTAGCATTAAAGCCTTGCTGTTGATATTGCTCTACGATGTTCTCGGCAGATGCAACACACCACGTCGGAGAGTCTTCCGTTTTCACCAGAATATCGCCTATTTGACGTTGATCATTCTCATCTGCATACCACGTTTGTTTGGTATCGCACCATGAGCAACCAACCGGACACTCTTGAAGCCGAACAAAAACAGCAGGGACTCCAGTGAAAACCCCTTCCCCTTGGATGGTTTCAAACATCTCATTTAGCTTATACAACGCAGAACTCACTCAACTCATAACATTTCGAGGCGAAGACCATAATGGACACGCGTGTCTAGGTCAATTTAAACCAAAAATTAATTGTTAAAATAGACCATTTTGTAGTTTCATAGCGTAATGAATATAGGTTTCTGGTTAACGTTAAACCAAGCCTTATTCACTGACAGCTCCCAAAAAACTTTAAGGTAAGAAATGATGTATAAACTGATCGCACTAGATATGGATGGCACGCTACTCAATAGTGATAAAGCCATTTCTGAAGAAAACAAACAAGCGATCGCAAAAGCTCGAGAAGCAGGCGTTACTGTCGTTCTCGCTTCTGGTCGCCCATTAGAAGGAATGCAAGACAAGCTCGACGAACTGAATATCCATTCCGATCGAGATTTTGTTCTTTACTACAACGGTTCGATGGTCAAGAACGTAGGCACAAACGACATCATCCACCAGCAAATCATAGATGGTAAAGCTGCAAAATTGGTGGCGCGAAAAGCCGAAGAGCTAGGTGCGTACGTCCATGCTTTTAGTCAAGTTCATGGTTTAATCACCAACGAACACAACCCTTACACCGATATTGAAGCAAAGATAAATGGCTTAAATGTCACCGAGATGAACTTCGAATCACTAGAAGACGATCATCCAATCATCAAAGCTATGATGGTTGCAGAGCCAAGCAAACTAACAGAAGTTATAGCAGCACTGCCAGCTGAAATGCGCGAAGCGTTTACGGTTGTTCAAAGCGCTCCGTTTTTCCTTGAGTTTCTTAACCCTGCGAGCAACAAAGGTATTGGTGTTGCCGCAATTGCCGAGTATCTGGGAATTAAACCGGAAGAAGTTATCTGTATGGGTGACGCAGAAAATGACCACCACATGCTGAAATACGCTGGCCTTGGTATCGCGATGGCAAATGCAATGGAAGAAACCAAGCAAATCGCTGACTACATTACGGCAAGTAATGATGAGCACGGTGTCGCTAAAGCTATAGAAAAGTTCGTGCTCAATGCATAGCCCTTTCCGCCATGTCTGTTGCGTTAAGCTTCTTACGTTTAACACCCCTAGCCGTCCAAGATAGGCAAGCGGCGTTGTTCGTGGACTAAACGTGTAAAAGCCTTGCTGTAATGCAAGGCTTTGTTTTTACTCAAATACTAATAGATAACAAATACAGCCATCAATCTAGCAACGTTTTGCTCGGTTGGTTTTCACAAGTCAGCTTCCTTGCAAGCAGCATAAATAACAACATTAATAATGGATAATGTAACGTCGACAAGACTAATGACCACAAACCGCTAAACGATACGATATTAGCCGAGTACAAATAGAGTTGATCAACAAGCAACAATGCCAGCGTCACAAAGATCATCTGCCGAGTATCTAAATGTGCTTTCGACTCTTTAAATGTCATGGCCAACGCTGATGCAGTGATTAAAATTGCTAACCAGCGACCAAACACAGGTAATGGCCAGATGACGGAGATGACCGATGTTGCCGCAGTCATAATGAACCAGACGCCTTTTGAGCTTAGAACTTGATCAACGTTCACATCTTGATTTGTCTCCAGTCGAAGAACATGCCAAGCCACCAAGCTGCCTAACAGCGCGCCAAATAACATATCTAAAATAAAGGCACTGCCGAGGAAAAACTTACCTAACACCACAGTAAGAGTGATGAACACGAAGACTGCCGTTGTTCCATTCAAACCAAAATACTGGGTTCTATGAAACAAGAACGTCAGCACACAAAACCACACAGCGATAGGCAAGCTAGGAAAACTAAAGCCAAAGCTGTGCGTTAACTCCATCATTGGTATATAGACATGTGGGCGCGGTAGCGAAAAACCTTGTTGAGCGACAAGCACCATAAGCGACGTTGCACTAATTGCGAAAAAGAGTCGGTACACAAACCGGCTACCAAAGCGCATCATGGCAAAAGGAAATAGAAAGAGTAGTACCGTCGGTTCTGTCAGATCTATAACGAGTTTCGAGATCTGACTAGCTACCTCGTAACTCGTTTCTGACAACGCCCCTACCCAACTCTGTAAATCTATCAGCCACGCCAATTCAACCTGACGAAATGAAGGCGCGGATTCGATCAACTGAGTCACATAAGATACTGATTGCTTGGTAGCTTGATCAAAAAACTGAGTGGCTTGTGGCCATTGCTCAGGATAACGATATAAAGATGATGGTAATTCAGATGGGCTAAGCAACATCGCTGACGCAACTTCTACTCCATAATGAGGGGCAAACCAAATAGGCAGTTCATTTCCACCTAAAGAATTATTCATAGAAAAAGCGATAATGTCAGAGTCTGATATACAGTCGTAAAAAACCGCAGTGTCCGTTCTGCCAAGCTCCTCTCCAACCGTAACCACTATACCGGTTTCTTCCCACGTTTCTCGTTGAGCAGCAACTTGTGGAGACTCACCATCAATAATGGTTCCGCCAGGTAGAGAAATCTTATCCGTTAATACTTCATGAACTAGCACTAACTTGTCATCAGCGCGAACAATACAGAGCGCTCCTTTAACTTCGCTCGCAGTGGCTTTAGCCGTAGAGATCGGTGAAACAGGTAACAAAATAAAACAAAGGATGAGTAATAACAGCTGTCTCAACACAAAATATGACCTTAAATAAACATAATGATAACCAATGAATCATGGCAGTTAATCTTATCTTTTTCGACAAAAATTAAGTAACGAGTTATGCCAAACTGAGTTGATCGCGTAAAACCTGATCTCAACGCTCACTGGAGAATAATTTAATGCAAACCTGACAAAAATCAGACAAAACATAAAATGTTGATCGCAATTCTGCCAGTTATATAAAGATAACGTCAGGAAAAAGTCATACACATTTTGTGGGTTCTCATAGTTGACACAATAAAAAAGGGCTTATTATTCGCAAACAATAAACCCCAGTTATGGTAACTATGTACTGATCGTTGAAACCAAGAATGAATCTTATCTCATGGTCAACGAATCAAATTCACTGGCCCGATCGTTAGTTAGACTTGCAATTCGCATCGCCGACTTTTTGCCAAACACCCCAAGGCCCTGAGTCTGCTGGATTATCACCTTGAGTCCACCACTGCGCTTGCCAAACTTTACCATTCCAAGTAACCGTATCTCCTTTGAGATACACTAAGCTGGCTTGCCATACAGTTTTACAGCTATCTGTGGGAGGCGTTGTCACCGTTTTCGCTTGAGCGGATACTAACGCTTGGTATTGTGTGCTGGTCTTATCAACGTTGAAGTTCAAAACCACTCTTGCTTCTCCGCTCTGAGTAGCACCAAATTCAACATCAATACGACAACTTGCATTCATTGCTAACGTCGCCTGAGAGCACTGATCATTGGCAATAACAGCTGCATCAGTAACACCCGAAGCAAACGCGCGAACATTTTCCACAGTGAAGGTGGTGTTCCCTGAATTCTGGATAACAAAGCTATGTTGCTGTAACTCCCCAACATTAAATGATGCCAGTGTCTGTTCGGTGGTGTATCCAACAGAAACATTCTCTTTTGGTGGTGTTACTGTTCCGATAACACCATCGACAAAATTGCGCATAGCAGCGATATCGCTATAAACCCCATACATACCAGGACGAGCACAACCTATTCCCCAACTGACCACACCAAGTTGAGTAATTACACCACTGCGATTAATGACGATTGGACCACCACTATCTCCCTGACAAGAATCTATCCCACCTTGAGGAATACCAGCACAGAATGACACTTCTCCAACCGTTGTGTAGTTGCCACCGGCTTGACGGCAAGTCATATCCGACACAAGTGGGACGTCAACCTCTTGCAATCGAGACGGAGAGCTTCCTCCTTCAGAAGTTCGCCCTAAGCCAGCAACACTAAGCCAATCTCCGATGCTCGCGTATTGCGTTAGACTACCATTCGCAATCTCAACTGAAGAAACACCTTGAGGCACAGAGTCGAGCTTCAATACCGCGAGGTCATGAGAAAGCGTCGCGCGGCGATATGCCGGGTGCATATGGATCTCACTGACGTTTGCACGAACACCATCACTACCGTTATAAACAACGCCACCGATTTTAACCGCAATCTGACTCGGAGAATCACCCTCAACACAATGTGCAGCAGTCAGGACGTAAGCATTCCCGATATAACTGGCCCCACAATACGATCGGTTACCATAACGACTAACAATTTGGGTGTAGAATTTCCAGTCACGTGGGTCGGCAGTTACTCCGCCTACGATCTGGGGTTGGATAGTATGATTTTGCGTCTGTGACAAATCATCAGCACTTGCGAACATTGGCAAAACGGCTAAAGCAAGTAACGATTTTGTTAGTTTCAAAATATTGTCCTCTTGTTTTTGTAAGCACGATCCTCGTGCTACTAATAAACAAGCAGACAAAAACGCCGATACCAATGTGGGTGCATATCAATTTATTAACATTGCGAGCAACTTATAGAGAAAAGTCTATTGACGAACTGAATGATTTCAATTCGATAGAACCTAAATCACAATATTAAAGTTAAATACGATTATTCGTTCAGCGGTTTTCTTAAATAGTGGATATGATGTGCAAATCCTTGTTTTTCATACAAATATATTGCGCCCTGGTTAAAATGCCATACTTCAACAAACATCTGTTTTGCACCGTAATCAGAGAACGTTGACTCAATTTTATTAATCAATGCCTGCGCCGTACCTTGTTTTCGATATTCAGGCAGCACATAGAGCTCATCCACACTTCCCATCATAACTGGCTGGCTGACGGTAGAAATAAGTTCACAGAAGTGACCAGAGATAAAGCCAATAATTTCATCTCCTTGTTTTGCTACGTAAACAAGGCACTCAGGGTCGTCAATATATCGAGCAATGCTTTTTTCTTGTTCTATCTCCTCTGCCGTTTTGAAAAGCTCAGGAGATTGAAGATGATGCTCATCATGAAGCTCGAACATAAGATCGTTGAGCAACTCTAGGTCGCTAAAACACGCAGGTTTAATCGCAAACGCGGTCATACAAAGGGTCACTAAAAATGGAATGGCTGTAGTTTGTGAGGAAAACGTCGTATTGGCAAGTCACAAATGCTTTCACGATACGTTTGTACTGTTTGAGCAACAAAAAGGCCCCTGTACTTAATAAACGTACAGAGGCAGAACCAACCTACAGAGTTCGAGGATCAGGGGTTAGTTAGAATGAGTTTTTCTCAGCGTCGTAGCACTCGCTCAATTTCGTTCAAGCTACTTGGGTCATCAATCGTTGACGGAACGGTGTATTTTTCACCATCAGCTATTTGACGTATAGTTCGACGCAAAATTTTACCTGAACGTGTTTTCGGTAAACGGTCTACAACCAACGCATGCTTGAAGCAAGCAACTGCACCTATCTCACTACGCACTTTGCCAACAAGCTCACCTTCAAGGTCTAGCTCATCCACTTTAACACCGTCTTTTAGTACCACAAAACCAAGTGGAAGCTGACCTTTTAGATCATCGTGAATACCAACCACCGCACATTCTGCAATCGCTGGGTGGCCTCCTACTATTTCTTCCATTTCACCTGTCGACAATCGGTGTCCCGCGACATTAATCACGTCATCAATACGTCCCATAATAAACAGGTAACCGTCTTCATCCAGATAGCCACCATCACCTGACACGTAGTAGCCTGGGAATTGGCTAAGATAACCAGTTTCAAAACGGTCATGATTACGCCAAACCGTTGGCAGACAGCTTGGTGGCAGTGGACGTTTTAATGCGACAAAGCCTTGTTGGTTAGGCCCGACAACCTCTCCAAGTTCATTCAGAATCTCGACCTGATAACCCGGAATGGGCTTCGTCGAAGAACCAGCTTTAACTGGCATCATTTCGACACCAGTCGGGTTGCCCGCGATGGCCCAGCCCGTCTCGGTTTGCCACCAGTGGTCAATAACGGGCTTGTCCGCTTTGCTCTGAACCCACTCCAGTGTCGGAGGGTCGAGGCGTTCTCCCGCCATAAAGATGGTTTTCAGATTCGACAAGTCGTACTGTTTTAAGTGCTCACCTTCCGGGTCCTCTTTCTTAATCGCACGAAACGCCGTTGGTGCAGAGAACAACGCATCTACTTTATATTCATCACACACTCGCCAAAATGCGCCAGGATCCGGTGTTCGAACAGGCTTGCCTTCGAATAGGATAGTAGTGCAACCGTGAATCAGTGGAGCGTAAACAATGTAAGAGTGCCCTACTACCCAGCCCACATCAGATGCCGCCCAAAAGACGCCATCTTGAGGAATGTTATAGATTGCGCTCATGGAGTACTTCATCGCGACAGCATGGCCACCGTTATCACGCACAACGCCTTTCGGCTTACCTGTCGTGCCCGATGTATAAAGTATGTAGAGCGGATCGGTTGCTAACACCGGAACACAACCATGTGGCAGCGCTTGTTTGTACTCTCGCTGCCAATCTAAGTCTCTTTCTTGGTTTAGCTCAGCGTCGCACTCTGGACGTTGGAAAACAAACACTTTCTCAGGCTTCCAACGGCTGTCCATAATGGCTTTGTCTACCATTGGTTTGTATGGAATGACTTTGTTGATCTCAATCCCGCACGACGCCGTCATGATCACTTTCGGCTCTGCATCTTCAATTCGTACAGCAAGCTCATTAGGAGCAAAACCGCCGAATACTACGGAATGAATCGCCCCCAAACGCGCGCAGGCAAGCATCGCCATTGCGGCTTCTGGGATCATCGGCATGTAAATAACGACTCGGTCGCCTTTTTCAACACCTTGAGCAGACAGCATGCCAGCAGTTTTTGCTACTTGGTCACGTAGGTCGCTATAGGTGTACGTGGCTTTACGACCTGTCACTGGCGAGTCATAAATGAGTGAAGTATTATCACCGCGTCCTTGCTCGCAATGGTAATCTAATGCTAACCAGCACGTATTCATTACACCATCTGGAAACCAACGTTCTATGCCGTTTTCATCAGATTTCAAGATAGTTTTAGGAGATTCAAACCAATCGAGATTCTCCGCTTGAGCGCGCCAAAAACTCTCCGGTTCATTCTTCGCCCATAAGTATTCTTTTTCGTATGAAGACATATTGCTTCCTCCAGTATGTCCTGACATTGCTCTCGTTCTACTCAAAGATCGCTCTTTTAATCCAAAGATCGTCTCTTTTAATCGAAGACATAGAAGGGTACACGCACAAATCCCTCCATCAGTATTCTCGCACTTCGGCTCATAATGGCTTTTTGCACCACCCAGCCCTGCTCAGTTTGCTTCGCTTGTGCCCCAACTTTTAACGTTCCTGACGGGTGACCAAAAGTCACGGACTCTTTTTCACCGCCACCAGCGGCTAAATTCACTAACGTTCCGGGCACACACGCAGCAGAAGCAATAGCAACGGCTGCTGTTCCCATCATTGCATGATGTAGCTTGCCCATCGACAGCGCGCGAACGAGCACATCAATATCCGACTCATTAACGGCTTTACCACTTGAAGACAGGTAACTTTTCGGTTTAGAAACAAACGCTATTTTCGGCGTATGTTGGCGTGTTTGAGCTTCTTCTAAATCAGAAATCAGGCCCATTTTTAACGCGCCATATGCGCGGATGGATTCGAACATCGCTAATGCTGTGTCATCGTTGTTGATATCGTCTTGCAGCTCGGTGCCCTGATATCCTATCGATTCAGCATCAATAAAAATGGTTGGTATGCCCGCGTTAATAAAGGTCGCGTTGAACGTACCCACATCCGGCACCACCAAATCATCAACTAAGTTGCCCGTTGGGAACATACTTCCTTCGCCATCGGAAGGATCAACAAAATCCACTTGAATCTCTGCCGCTGGAAACGTGACACCATCGAGTTCAAACTCTCCGGTTTCTTGGACGAAACCATTGACGATTAGCACGTGAATCAAGATGGTTTTGCTGATGTTCACCTGCCAAACACGCACCGTCACAATGCCATTTTCTGGAATGCGATCTTGTGGGATCAGACCAGCATGAATGGCGAAAGGACCGACAGCGGCAGACAAGTTGCCGCAGTTACCGCTCCAATCGACGAATGGTTTGTCGATCGACACTTGGCCAAATAAGTAGTCAACATCGTGATCGGCTCTGCTGCTGCGCGAAACAATCACTGTTTTACTGGTGCTTGACGTCGCGCCCCCCATACCATCAATTTGCTTCGCGTACGGATCAGGGCTGCCAATAACGCGTAACAACAGTTTGTCACGTGCGGCTCCAGCCACTTGCGCTTCTTGAGGCAAATCCTCTAGGTTGAAAAAGACACCTTTACTCGTGCCGCCACGCATGTACGTCGCGGGCACTTTTATTTGGCTTGTTTGATTCGGAGTATTATTTGACATACGCACTCCTTATTGTGCCAAGAAATCTTGCGCGAAACGCTGCAGAACACCGCCCGCGTTGTACACGTGAACTTCGTCAGCGGTATCTAAGCGACAAGTAACCGGAACATCGACTTTATCGCCGTTGCTGCGTGTGATAACCAGCGCTAAATCAGCGCCCGGCTTGATTTCTCCAACCACGTCGTAAAGTTCCGTACCATCCAGCTCTAGCGTATTGCGGTTAACGCCCGACTTAAATTGCAGTGGTAGTACGCCCATGCCAACCAAGTTAGTACGGTGAATACGCTCAAAGCCTTCAGCAACAATGGCTTCTACGCCCGCCAGTCGAACGCCTTTTGCTGCCCAGTCACGGGATGACCCCTGACCGTAATCCGCGCCAGCCACCACGATCAATGGTTGTTTACGATTCATGTAGGTTTCAATCGCTTCCCACATACGAACCACCTGTCCTTCTGGCTCTACACGCGCCAGAGATCCCTGCACGACTTCGCCGTTTTCCTTCACCATTTCATTGAACAACTTTGGGTTAGCGAAGGTCGCGCGTTGCGCCGTTAAGTGGTCACCACGGTGAGTCGCGTAAGAGTTGAAATCTTCTTCTGGCACACCCATTTTCGCTAAGTATTCACCTGCTGCGCTGCTTGCGAGAATCGCGTTGGATGGTGATAAGTGATCAGTGGTGATGTTGTCGCCCAGAATCGCCAATGGACGCATACCAGACAATGTTCTTTCTCCCGCTAGCGCACCTTCCCAGTACGGTGGTCGGCGGATGTAGGTACTCATCGGACGCCAGTCGTACAGCGGGTTGGGATTTTGCTCTTGATCATTCAGCTTAAACATCTGAATGTAAACTTGCTTAAACTGCTCAGGTTTAACATGAGTACCGACAACTGCATCGATCTCTTCATCGCTTGGCCACAAATCATTGAGATAAATTGGTTTGCCGTTTTGGTCCGTGCCAAGCGCATCGCGCTCGATATCAAAACGAATTGTACCGGCTAGTGCATAAGCGACAACCAATGGTGGTGAAGCCAAGAAAGCTTGTTTGGCGTACGGATGGATTCGACCATCAAAGTTACGGTTACCAGAAAGCACCGCTGTTGCATATAAATCACGGTCGATGATCTCTTGTTGGATTTTTGGATCCAGCGCACCACTCATACCGTTACAAGTTGTACATGCGTAACCAACAATGCCAAAGCCAAGCTTCTCTAGCTCTGGTAATAAGCCCGCTTCTTCCAGATACAAGCGTGCAACTTTAGAACCCGGAGCAAAAGACGATTTCACCCAAGGTTTACGTACAAGACCAAGTTCGTTGGCTTTCTTCGCGACAAGGCCAGCAGCAACCACGTTTCTTGGGTTACTGGTATTCGTACATGAGGTAATAGCAGCGATGATCACTGCACCATCTGGCAACTCGCCTTCTTTCTCTTCCCACGCTCCAGAAATACCGCGCTGTGCCAACTCAGAAGTTGGTAAACGACGATGAGGGTTTGACGGACCAGCCAAGTTACGGCTAACTGATGATAAATCGAACTCAAGTACGCGCTCGTAAACGGCGCTATCAAGATCGTCTGCCCAAAGACCGGTTTGTTTTGCGTAATTTTCTACTAGAGCAACTTGTTCTTCATCTCGACCAGTTAGTTTCAAGTAATTGATGGTCTGCTCATCAATATAAAACATGCCAGCTGTTGCGCCGTATTCTGGTGTCATGTTTGAAATCGTTGCGCGGTCTCCGATCGTTAGATCACGTGCGCCTTCTCCGAAGAATTCAAGATATGAAGATACCACACGCTCATTACGCAGAAACTCAGTAATCGCGAGGACAATATCCGTTGCCGTAATGCCCGGTTGACGTTTACCCGTCAGTTTGACACCGACAATATCTGGTAGACGCATCATTGATGGTCGGCCAAGCATGACGGTTTCTGCTTCCAGACCACCGACACCTATCGCAATAACACCAAGAGCGTCTACGTGAGGCGTGTGACTGTCCGTACCCACACAGGTGTCTGGGTAGGCAATGCCCTGCTTTGCTTGTACCACAGGAGACATTTTTTCCAAGTTGATTTGGTGCATGATGCCATTCCCAGCTGGAATCACGCTGACGTTTTCAAACGCTGTTTTACACCACTCAATAAAGTGGAATCGGTCTTCATTACGGCGCTCTTCAATCGCGCGGTTTTTGTCGAAGGCATCAGGGTCAAAGCCCGCATGTTCAACCGCTAAAGAGTGGTCAACGATCAATTGTGTCTCAACCACTGGGTTCACTTTTGCAGGATCACCGCCCTGATCTGAAATGGCATCGCGCAGACCCGCTAAATCGACTAGAGCGGTCTGACCAAGAATGTCATGACAAACAACGCGTGCTGGATACCAAGGAAAATCAAGATCGCGTTTGCGTTCAATTAACTGTTTCAGGCTATCTGTCAATGTGTTCGGGTCACAGCGGCGGACCAGTTGCTCAGCTAGCACGCGAGAGGTATAAGGGAGTGTTTCATAGGCTCCAGGAGAAATGGCATTGACGGCTTCGCATGCATCAAAATAATCCAGTTGAGTTCCCGGAAGCGGCTTACGATATTGAGTATTAATATTTGTGTTCATGGTTTGCTTCCATTCAGTCTTTACATCTTGCCTTCATCAAGGTTTTCCATTGCTCCAGAAACACAGTGATGAGAGGATCTCCTTCCTCTGTTAGAGATAATGACAAAGGAAGGAGGTGGTCAACCAAAGCATATAATGCCCTCGTTGACCTTCGCGCTAGCGATTCTCGATAGGCACCCATTCTTGATGATCTGGGCCCGTATAATCGGCACTTGGGCGAATAATACGGTTATTGGCACGCTGTTCATAAACGTGTGCAGCCCAGCCCGTTAAACGACTCATCACAAAGATTGGGGTAAATAGTTTGGTTGGAATGTCCATGAAGTGGTAAGCCGATGCATGGAAGAAGTCCGCATTACAGAACAGACCTTTCTCTCGCTTCATCACTGATTCAACACGCTCAGAAACCGCATATAGATGAGTATCACCAACTTGTTTCGATAGCTCTTTGGACCATCGTTTTATTAAGGCGTTGCGAGGGTCACTTTCACGATAAATCGCGTGACCGAAGCCCATGATCTTGTCTTTATTGGCTAGCATTTTCATGATGTTCGCTTCCGCCTCGTCGGGCGTTTGCCAATCTTCAATCATTTCCATCGCCGCTTCGTTCGCACCACCGTGAAGTGGCCCACGAAGCGTACCGATTGCTGCCGTGATACAAGAATGGATGTCTGACAACGTTGATGCACAAACGCGTGCTGCGAATGTAGAAGCATTAAACTCATGTTCAGCATAAAGAATGAGCGAGCAATGCATCACTTGTTTGTGCAGCGCAGCTGGCGCTTTGTCTGTAAGTAATCGCAAAAAGTAACCACCGATGCAATCTTCAGTCTGATCCTCGGTGTTGATACGCACGCCATCATGACTAAAGCGGTACCAGTAACAGATGATGGCAGGGAACAAGGCTAGCATACGTTCGGTTGCTTTCAGTTGCTCCTCGAAGCTCATTTCCTGCTCTAGGTTACCCAATACAGAACAACCCGTGCGCATTACGTCCATTGGGTGTGCGCTTGCAGGAATCAACTCTAAAGCTTGTTTTAGCTCGGCTGGCAAACCTCTAAGGCTGAGTAGATGTGTCTTGTACGCATCAAGTTCTTGTTGATTCGGCAAGTGACCGCGTAACAGAAGGTGAGCCACTTCTTCAAACTGTGCGTTGTTCGCAAGATCAGTAATATCGTATCCACGATAAGTTAAACCAGTTCCCGTTTTTCCGACAGTACATAAAGCTGTGCTTCCTGCGCTTTGACCACGAAGGCCTGCGCCACCTAATTCTGCTTTCTTTTCTGCAGTTTGAGACATTGTTTGAACTCCTTTTCTGTCTGACTTTTCCCTCTCTGGGGTGTTTTTAGCCAAACGAATTTCACGTTATTAGATGAGATAAATTCCGATTATCTTTTTCTTGGGCTTCCGTTTATTTTTGCTTTTCCCCGCTATTTCCCTTCAGAGAATAACTGGTCAAGTTTGTCTTCATAGTCGTGGTAATTTAGGTGCTGATACAACTCTTTACGTGTTTGCATCGAATCAACCAGTGCTTCCTGATTACCCACTTCTAGCAAATGTTTGTAGACCGTTTCAGCAGCTTTGTTCATGGCACGGAACGCACTTAATGGATAAAGCACCATGTCCACTTTTGCTTTCGCTAGCTCATCACAGCCATACAGCGGTGTCGCGCCAAATTCTGTAATATTCGCCAGAATAGGAACGTGCTTTCCGGTCGCTTGCTCAAGCGCATTTGAAAACTGAAGGTACTGGTCCAGCTTGTTCATCGCTTCTGGGAAGATCATGTCTGCGCCAGCTTCCACACACGCAATCGCGCGCTCGATTGCGCTGTCCATGCCTTCAACAGCTAACGCGTCAGTACGAGCCATAATCACGAAACTTTCATCATTGCGTGCATCAACCGCGGCTTTTACACGATCAACCATCTCTTGCTGGCTGACTATTGCTTTGTTCGGACGATGACCACAACGTTTCTGTGCGACTTGGTCTTCCATGTGCACCGCTGCCGCGCCCGCTTTTTCCATCGCTTTGATCGTGCGAGCAATGTTAAATGCACCGCCAAAGCCCGTGTCGATATCAACCAAAAGAGGCAAATCACATGCGTTAGTAATACGGTCAACATCAACCAAAACGTCGTTTAATGTTGTGATACCGAGATCCGGCAATCCGTATGACGCATTTGCGATACCGCCACCAGACAAGTAAATCGCTTGGTGACCCAAGTTTTTTGCCATCATGGCGCAATACGGGTTTATAGTGCCGACAATTTGTAGTGGATTATTTTGTTCAATGGCGAGTCTGAACTTCGCTCCCGGTGTTAAGCTCATGACGAATTCCTTCTAGTCTTTGTCTAAACTTTCTGTATGTATAATTTGAGATTGGATGAGCTTTCGACTTCCTGATATGTGTCTTCTCATCAACATTTCTGCAAGCTCTTCATCGCGATTGCGAATGGCTTCCAAAATGAATTTGTGTTCGGTGAGCGCCTCATTCGGGCGAGATTGCGCACGTGGCGACTGGTAACGATACATCCGTAATAAGTGATAGAGTTCATCACACAGCAGAGATATTAACTTACTGTTTCTGCTCGCTTGGATGATGCGATAGTGAAAATCAAAGTCACCATGTTGATGGAAGTAAGACGCGCCTTCCATTTGGTCTATATGCTTGGAATGTGTCGACAATAGCATTTCCAAGCTTAAGAGCTCTTCTTGCGTAATGTGTCGCGCAGCTAACCTTGCCGCCATGCCTTCCAATGCTTCTCGAACGGCATAAAGTTCTATCAGCTTTTCCGGAGAAAAAGTGGTCACTCTAGCCCCAACATGAGGAATTCGCTCGATGAGCCCTAGCCCCTCTAAGCGCATCAATGCTTCACGCAAAGGCCCACGACTGACTTGATATTTCTTTGCTAGCTCAGGCTCTGATATCTTATGGCCAGGCTTCACGTCGCCATTAACAATGACTTCAATGAGTGTTTCGGTCAGCGTTTCGGATTTGGTGTGTTCTTTCTCAGAACCCAGCACTTTATAACGAGCTTTCAACTCAGAGTTCATATTCAGATACTCTTGTTACCGACATCGAAATGTCTACAATTTCTTAACCTGAATATAAAGTAGTCGATCAAAGTGTCGACAATCAAGTAAATTGTCGACAATTTAGACTAAGGTCGTAATTTAAATGGGCCTAAAATGCCCGTTAAGTGCCTTTTTTAGCAGAAATAAAGAATGGTGAGTTCACATTGTCGACAACTTATAAACCTTTAAGCTTATGATCTAAAAACTAAAAGCTCAGCTGTCGAACAATAATCGGATAAAAAACTATTCTTTAGGTACAAATTGATCAAAGACTTGTTGCGAAGTCATCTTTTGTGAAGCGGAATTGAGGTCATAATAAGCTGGCTTTTCATCGGTAAAAATCTCTAAAGTGAGTTTGAAATCTGGGTTATCGAACAAACCAGCGGAAAGAATGTACTCACCTGTCGGCAACAAATGATAGAAAAGGTTTGTGCCGCATTCGCCACAAAAACCTCTCACCGCCCAGTCAGACGATTGATAACGCTTTGGCTCGGCCCCCTTAAACGTCACGTTAGACCCACAATGCACCGCATGAAGTGCGCCACTCGACCATTTTCGACACATAGAGCAATGGCACAGGCTAACCTCATTTTTAACCTCAGCGATGACTTCAATTGCGCCGCACAAACACGTCCCTTTCATTCTCTTTTCCTCGTTCATTTTCCGTCATTTAATTATGGCCTACCAAAGCGTAAAGCCGCGTGACCTAACACCAACTTCTCGCCGTGAACTTTATGAACAAAATAACCGAAATGCTCAATATTCTCTTTATATCTCTTTTACAGACAGATATTTAACACTTAATTAACCTTTACACCAAGTTCAGCTTTAACGCTTACAAGGCATGACAACTGAGCAAAAACAATAAGGCTCAACTAAATAGAGTCGCTAACATAAGGAACGTGAACATGTTAAAGGTACTCAAACCAACGCTCGCCGCTTCAATCATCGCAGCTTCATTTTCATTCAACGCTCTTGCTGCAGATATTGAAAAAATGCACTTTCTTATCCCTGGAGGTGCCGGTGGCGGTTGGGACATGACCGCCCGAGGTACTGGTGATGTATTAATAAAATCAGACATCGTCGAAACCGTATCATTTCAAAACCTATCTGGTGGTGGCGGTGGCAAAGCAATCGCACATTTGATTGAAACGGCTGATCGTCAAGAAGATACACTCATGGTGAACTCAACACCGATCGTCGTTCGCTCGCTCAGTGGGATCTTCCCACAATCTTTCCGCGACTTGACTCCTGTTGCCGCAACGGTTGCCGATTATGGCGCCATTGTTACATCAGCCGATTCTCCTTATAGCTCTTGGGAAGATGTCGTTAAAGCTTTTAAAGAAAACCCACGTAAGGTGAAGGTTGCTGGTGGCTCTGCTCGTGGTTCTATGGATCATTTGGTTATAGCAGCAGCTTTCAAAGGTGAAGGTTTTGATGCGCGTAAAGTTCGTTACATTGCCTATGATGCAGGTGGAAAAGCCATGGCAGCCCTACTTTCAGGCGAAACACAACTGCTCTCTACAGGGCTAGGTGAAGTACTCGAAATGTCTAAGTCTGGGCAAGTGAAAGTGTTAGCGATTACAGCACCAAAACGTTTAGAAGCTGCGCCTAATATTCCAACTCTCACCGAATATGGTAATGAAACTGTCTTTGCTAACTGGCGTGGATTCTTTGCAGCACCAGGCACAAGCCAAGAAAAGCTAGATGAATGGAATGCCGCATTTACTAAAATGTATAACACCGACGAATGGCAAGTCGTTCGAGACCGCAATGGTTGGATCGACAACTATAAAGCGGATAAAGCATTCTTCGCGTTTCTTGAAGATCAAGAGCAACAGATGGGTGACTTAATGCGCGAGTTAGGCTTCCTGAAGTAACAATCGAATTGGGGTCCCTCAGATACCAACCTCAATGAATAACGTAAGTTGGTATTTCCCCATTGTATTTGCACTCTAAGTTTCACCGCATATGGACATTGTCGACAATCGGCATGCACACTCCTTTGTTTATATACCCAAAGCGGCTCGACTAGCAGCGAAATGCTTAATTGTTAATGGTTTAGTTTATTCATTGACGTCCATATGCGGTCTTTTTTACTTTTGTTAGGAGTTGAATATGCCTCGTTCAACCAACTTTTTCACCAAAGAGTATTTGCTCTGTCGTGACCGCGTCGGCGCAATGATCTTTCTACTCTTCTGTCTTTGCTACGGTTATCAAACCTCGCAGATTCCATTATTTCCAGGTGATGAGTATGAACCATTCACCGCACGTACTCTGCCAACCATCTTGACTTACGTTGGTGTCGGCCTTTCTTTGCTATTGCTGGTGACAGGACAACCAGATAAACAAAGTGGCGCAGTGCTGACCTTCAATTGGAAGTTACTGATTGCCTTTTTAATTTTAATGGCGCTCTACGGCGTGGGCCTGACTTACTTAGGTTTTGTGATAGCTACTGGCTTCTTTTTATTGGCTGGCTTTTATCTGCTCGGGGAAAGACGTAAACCCGTTCTGTTTGGCGCGTCGTTTCCATTCGTGATCGCGTTCTACTTATTACTCACTCAAGGTTTGGACATCTATCTCGAACCGGGTTTGATTTTCACCATCTGGTAGTCAAAGAAAGGACTGAATTATGTTAGATGGAATTCTACAAGGTTTATCCACCGCAGTAATGCCAATGAACATTATGATGGTGATCGTTGGTTGCTTCGTCGGTACATTTATCGGCATGTTACCTGGACTTGGGCCGATCTCAGCCATTGCTTTGATGATCCCAATTACTTATGGCCTAGAGCCCTCCTCTGGCCTTATTTTAATGGCGGGTGTTTATTACGGTGCGGTATTTGGTGGCTCTACATCGTCGATTTTAATTAACGCGCCGGGTTGTTCTTCAACCGTGGTCACAGCATTCGACGGCTACCCAATGGCTCAAAAAGGCCAGGCAGGTAAAGCATTAGCTTTGGCAGCTTATTCGTCTTTCACTGGCGGTACGCTATCTGCCATTATGTTGCTTGTTGCCGCACCAGCATTGGCTAGCGTCTCCCTTAGCTTCCAATCGTCGGACTATTTTGCGTTGATGCTACTTGGGTTATCAGCAGTCGCGGCTTTTGCGGGGAAAGGTCAGGTAATCAAAGCGTGGATGATGACCATTCTTGGTTTGATGCTATCTACAGTTGGAATCGATAAAGGCGTAGGCGTTGAACGCTTTACCTTCGGTTTAACGGATTTAATGGATGGCTTTAGCTTCTTGTTGCTTGCAATGGCGACATTCGCACTGGGTGAGACACTGATGGGCATCCTTAAACCATCAAAAGACACCAGCGATGAAGAACAAGAAAAGCTGAGCAACATTGGCTCAATGAAAGTGACCAAGGAAGAAATCAAAGATGTTGCGCCTGTTTCAATTCGCTCTTCAATATTAGGTTTCTTCACTGGCGTTCTTCCTGGCGCAGGGGCAACCATTGCTGCTTTTTTAAGCTACGGTATGGAGCGCAACCTCGCACCTAAAGAGAAAAAGGATGAGTTCGGTAAAGGCAGTATCCGTGGTTTGGTTGCGCCAGAGTCTGCGAACAATGCAGCATCTAGTGGTTCATTTGTACCGCTATTAACGCTTGGTATTCCGGGCTCTGGTACAACAGCAATAATGCTCGGTGCGCTGATCGCTTATGGTATTCAACCTGGCCCTCGCCTATTTGTTGAACACCCAGATGTGTTCTGGTCAGTGATCATTTCCATGTACTTCGGCAACATCGTACTTGTGATCCTGAACTTACCATTGATTCCGTACATTTCAAAGCTTTTGGCGGTTCCAAGAACGGTGCTTCTACCGATGATTTTATTCTTCTCAATCACCGGGGTTTATTTGGTCTCTTTTAACACTATGGATGTGTTCGTGATGCTGATTGTGGCTATGGCTGCCATTGCACTTCGGCTCGCTAACTTCCCGCTCGCACCTTTATTGCTGGGCTTCATCCTTGGAGGATTAATGGAAGAGAACTTACGCCGCGCATTAATGATTTCAGATGGAGAACTGAGTTTCCTATGGGAGCGTCCTATTACCCTTACCTTTACTGTTTTAGCTGTATTGGTATTGGCAAGTCCACTAATCGTAAAGCTGATTCAAAAGTTTAAAGCACAGCCAGTCAGCGTTGAGCAGTAATCGCTGTCTCTTTCAACCTAGATAAAGCCATCCATCGTGATGGCTTTATCTTCCCCCTTCCAAATCGTTCGCTTGTTGTACAGATGGTATTGACAAATCACTGTCGTTATATGAAGGTGATTGTATGAACACACACTTAGCGCAACTTAACCAACGAATTATCATCATTCCATAGGAATGGTGGGATTTTTTGATGCGCTCAGTATTTATCGAACCCACCCATAGCGGTGGGTTTTCTGTCTCTACCGTATGGGAAAAGCTCTCTTGGAGGCGGTCACAATGCAAAAAATAGCAGTTTTTGGTAAACCCGGCAGTGGAAAATCGACGGTAAGTAAAGTAATCGCGTCGGCTACCGGTCTTCCTCTTCATCAATTAGATTCAATAGTCTATAAACCAAACGGTGATCCCGTTGAGCGTAGCGTTTTTGATGAAGCTCATAGCAATATACTAAGCTCAGATCGTTGGATTATAGATGGCCTTGGACCGATCAGCTCTTTCAACGCTCGTTTAGATGCAGCCGATACTCTCATTTATATTGATCTACCATACTCAGTAAGCTATTGGTTTGTGACGAAACGTCTCCTTAAAGGACTATTCATTAAACCTGAAGGATGGCCTGATGGTAGTTCGGTACTGAAAGGAACGTTACAAAGCTACAAAGTTCTTCAGCAATGCCCTGCATTCTGGAATGATGACTTTATGTCTCGCCTCGAGGGGTACTCTCAAACTAAAGCCGTTCATGTCATCAAAAACGTTACAGAACTGAACAATTTTGTTTTAGAGCGGGTAAAGTAAACCTCATATCAGAACGTTAGAGCATGTGGGTTAGATCATCTGAAGCTCTAACAATGAAAAAGAACATAACAAGGATTGCTTATGCTTTTAGAACTAGCACTTTTATTCGTTGCTGGCGTAATTGGTGGGATCATTAACTCCATAGCGGGAGGCGGAAGCTTTATTACTTTTCCGGCTCTATTGGCAGTTGGTGTTCCTCCTATTATGGCTAACGCAACAAACACATATGCTTCATGTGCGGGTTACATTAGTGGAGCCGTCGGGTTCAGAGAAGAGATCATGAAGAACAAGCATGAACTGCTGTTCACAGTCTCATTCAGTTTAGTCGGCGGCGCTGTCGGAGCATATCTGTTGCTCAACACGCCAGAATCGCTATTTATGGAAGCCATCCCTTGGTTACTCTTATTTGCCACCGTGCTTTTTCTCATCGGTTCTCGTTTAACAATGCTAATCAAAACTGTCGCGAAAGAGCACAAACATGCTGGCATACTCGGAGCAATCGCGTTGGGTTTACTACTTGTTGGTGTCTCTGCTTACGGTGGTTTTTTCAACGCAGGTTTAGGGGTTATTGTTCTGAGCTATCTGGTAGTAGCTGGCCACCAAGACATTAATTTAATGAACGGTTTGAAATTGCTCGTATCTACGTGTGTTTCACTCATTGCTATCGTGATTTTTGTTGCCAATGGCTCCATTGACTGGCACACAGGTAGTGTTGTTTTGGTCGGTACGTTGGTAGGTGGGTATCTTGCAGCTCGTGTCTCTCGTCAACTGAATCCTAATCATGTTAAAGGGTTTGTTGCTCTTTCTTCTATTCTCATCACTATCTACTTTTTCATTGATGTTTATGTTTAAGCAAAACTTGTACAAGTGGATAACACTCCTACAAAAACGCCAGCGCGAAAGATTAATGCAGATGGCTTAACGATTTTTTGTGTCACTCCAGCGAGGTTAGGAATCTAATAGCACTACACTGAGCGGCTAATGAAACCATTTTGATCACAAAGTGCTCGGATGGAAGATCCTGTATCACGCTCCTTCGTCGCTGTACAGGATGACGAGAAATAGAAATATGCCACTCGCGGTTAAACGAGTGGCATTGATCGAGAAAGATGGCGTTTTACATCAATAATAAGAGAAAGTAACGCTTACTTAATCAGCCCTACTTCTTTGTAGTATTTTAGCGCACCTGGGTGAAGAGGCGCAGATAAACCGTCTTTTACCATTTCCTCTTTCTTCAAGTTTGCAAACGCTGGGTGGAGACGGCGGAAATCATCGAAGTTTTCAAATACCGCTTTAACCACGTTATAAACCACATCTTCTGGTACCGCAGTAGAAGAAACAAACGTCGCGCCCACACCAAAGGTTTGAACATCACTATCTGTGCCACGATACATACCACCTGGGACATTTGCGACACGATAGAAGCTGTTGTCTGCAACCAGTTTTTCTACATTAGGTCCAGCTACCGTTACGATATTACTATCACACGACGTAGTGGCTTCTTTAATCGCTCCACTTGGGTGACCAACGGTATAAATCATCGCATCAATTTTGTTATCACAAAGTGCTTTTGATTGCTCTGCTGCTTTTAACTCAGAGACAAGCTTAAAGTCGTCGTTACTCCAACCATACTGGTTCATTAGCACTTCCATAGTACCTCGCTGACCAGAACCAGGATTACCAATGTTAACGCGCTTACCTTTCAAATCATCAAAAGTTTTGATGTTCGCGTCTTTACGTGCAACGACAGTAAACGGTTCTGGATGAACGGAGAATACGGCGCGTAGCTCTTTAAAAGGCCCGCTTTCTTCAAACTTACTGGTTCCTTTGTAAGCATGATACTGCCAGTCTGATTGCGCGATACCGAGGTCCAATTCACCAGCACGAATAGTGTTGATGTTATAAATCGATCCCCCAGTACTTTCTACCGAACAACGGATACCGTGATCTTCTCGCGATTTGTTAACCAAGCGACAAATAGCGCCACCAGTCGGATAATAAACCCCTGTTACGCCACCGGTACCAATCGTGACAAACGTTTCCTCCGCAGACGCAGAAAAGCCTGTTGTGAGTGCCGCCAAAGAAGCCGCAAGTGCGATTTGCTTAAACTTAAACATTGAACATCCCTTTTACTTGTGTTGATGACCGTTTAAGTATAGCAACCGTTAACAATTTGATAACGTTTGAGTTCTCATCCTTGGCGGTTAGCTTAGTAATCACCATTTTATTGGCATATTCTGCCGTTATATAATGGCTCTATATAAGCGTAAACCGTATAGTCTAGAAAATTAAATCTTTAGACTGATATGTCCATTCTAAATTATCTATTAAATAGAAATACTCAGGTCAAATTACTATAATCTTGTTAAATAACCTTTATTCTATATAAATATGATGAGTTATAACTCCAGCCAGAAGACATGATGTACTTGAAATAAATAATACGAATGAGAGAACAAACAATCGTTGAATATGAATTGGAACCTTATCCCTCTTCTCTAACATTTTATATCGTTTCGCATGAAAAGTGCTCAGAAAAACAGTTCCATATTGTAATACTCCGTGACCTGATAAGAATATATTCAGAGTGTAGTATCGAACTCCATTATCAAGAGCATCTTCAAGATACTTCAACCACTTGGATTTCAAATAAATAACAAACAAAAACCAAGCAAATATACCTAAAATTCCAACCGTAGTCAGATAAATCACTAAATCTGATGCTAAACTGATATCTTCCATCTTCGACTACTTATTAAGTTGAGTTTTATATAATTCTGTTCCCAAATACTCACCAGTCGAACTACCATATTTTGTTATTGAGTATCTAATTACACCCTTCACTACAAAAAATTCTTAAACACACTTTTTGTGAATAATAATGGCACTTTAACTTAATTTTACGCAACAAGGCTACTATGAAGTTGTTAGCTTTGAGCTGAGTTCAACAAAAACAGTAACTTTTATGCAATGTAACTCACTACGTTATATTGCTTTACAAACAAATCACCCAGTAAATATCCGTATCTAGTTTAGATAGCTGAAATAAAAAAAGCGTTGTATAAACAACGCTTTGTAGTTAGTGAAACGGATGGTTACACCGTTGGGACTGACGCTCGCCACGCTTGGTTCTGGCTATCTGAGATAGATCGGAACAAGTCACGTAGCTCTTTCAATAAGCCTTCTTGGAAACCAATGTTTTCATCGGCTTTCTGTTTGGCTGCTTGTGCGCGAGTAGCTTGTACTTCATCATCTTTGCTGCGCGCTTGCGCTTTGGTTTGCTCTACATTCGATGCTGAGTTTGCCATCTGGCCCAAAGCTTGAAGAATAGCGTTCTTCGCTTGGTTTGAGCTCATCAACTTATCGAACTTACGGCCACCACTTGTCAGCTGCGCTGTCGTGTCTGCGATATTGTCTTTCGCTAGTGAGTGCGCACGCTTAACCTGATCTTGCTGAGTTTTAGACAAGCTATTGTTATTTAATAACTCTTCTGCTTGATCGAAGCCAGCTTTTTGCGTTTTCAGTACATTATTGCTCGCCATTTCATTCTTGATTTCTTTCCCTGCTTTGAAAGAACCAAGGGCACCAATAATTGCGGTAGCACCCGCTAATACACCCGAAACGACTGCCATCGCGATCATTGCGCTTGCCGAGTTGTTGAGTTCTGCCGCTTGGCTTTCTAAACTCGCGACGTTTGCTTCAACAGCAATTTCACGTTGTAGCACTTGCTGCTCACGGCTCAGCTTTGATACTTGATACAACAATGTTAATAGCGTCAACGATTGTGATACCGCATCTGATGGTGACTTGATCACCTCCTCACCGTTAAGTGCTTTCATCGTTGTGCTCATTAATGAGCTCACCGTCGGCGCAAGAGCACTCATTAAGTTTGCAACAACTTGAGCTTGATTACTCACTGTAGGAGCTTTAGGTGTCTCTAACTGGTAGCGTGCTGCACCAGAAACACCTGACTCACTTTGGCTTTTAACGGCGCCCGCTTCAAGCTTTGTTTCCGGCGCTTTTTCTGCTTTGTTGGTTTTAATGGTGTCGCCTAAACCGTATAGTTCACCACGACCCGTTCCGCCTACTTTATCTAGCATAATAAACTCCTTATACCGTTGCAGGACGGCTTAACACCGTTTGCATAGTTTCACTTTTCGCTTGAATCATTTGCATGATGAGGCTCATCAGCTCTTGGAAGTCTTCCATCAACTTACCAATCTCTTCTTTGAGCTTATCAATGACAGCCTGGCTTAACGTCATTTTGGCTCGAAGGTCTGTGATATCAGCCTGAATCTCTGTCACGTGAGCATTGTTAGCAGCGTGGACACTGTCCGTTGCGCCTTTACCCACGTTGACGGCAAGATCGACGGTTTCTGCGCCATAACGAATCGCTTTCGCTGTTGTTGTCGCAGCTTTTGTGCCCATATCCGCCACTTTCGCCATGTTTGCAGCGGCTTTCGTAGCGATTTCCGTGACCTTTTGAGCTACCTTACCAGCACCTTTCGCTGCAAGTTTCGCGATACCGCCAGCTGCTGCACCACCAAACGTCACAACAGCTCCGATAACCGCGACGGCGATTTCTAATGCCATTACGACTTTGTTTAGCACATCGACATTTACGCCCGCTTCTTTTAGCGCATCTTGAACGGCTGGCTCTTGCAACGCCATGCTCACTGCTCCCATAACGCCACCAGCGATCATAAGTGCACCGGCTGCTGCACCAACACCCGTTGCCACCATTACGGCACCAACAACAATAGAAACCACCGCACTGATCCAACCAAAGATCTTCGCTGCTAAGCCTGATTTTTGGGCTTCTTTTGCAGCGGCTTCCGATTCTTTGATTTTGTCTTGGTTTTCCACCATCTCTTTTTCGTGTTTAGCTTTTGCGACCTTCACTTCCTGAATTTTCAGCTCGTTTTGAGCACTTTTCAGTTTATCCGTGATAGCAGCAAGCTCTACTTCAAAATCATCAGCAGATCCTGCGATGATTTTGACGGCAATCGAACCTGTTTGGTCTGCAACTGCATGGAGAGATTTTGCAATGGTATCGACGATCTTTTGCAGCTGTGCCATGGCTTTTAGCGTCAAATCATTCACTTTGTCACTAACAGCTGCGTTAGGTGCATCTAACTGAACTTTTACTTTTCCGGTGTTCAGTACATCTGCATCTTTACTCTTCACGTTTTCTACCGTCACAGAAGGCGTCGCTGTAGACGCCGTTTTCTGCACGTTATCTAACGTGGCTTGGCCAGATTCAGGGCTATAAACCTGTGTCTGGATGCGGTCAAGTGCAATAGAACTCATAGTCTAATTACTCCTTTTTATTTCTCACCGCTTCTAACATGATGCCTGCACGCTCATGCAAATCTGCATATTGTGATTTTCCGGCAGACATCTCCTTCGCGCTGTAAAACCCACTCTCTGCTTCTGTCAGTTGTTCCAGTTTAAGGTGACATTCAGCAGAGTGAAAAGGTGGGCGTGGATCATTTACGTCCACTAGCGCTGCGTAGCTGTAGGCGTCTATTGCCTGCAGATACTCACCCAACTCCTGACGAGCCGCGCCAAGGCCAATGAAAAATCGCGCCTGATAATGATCAAGCATGCTGAGTAATTGAAATACTTTCGCTGCTTGCTCAATCTTTCCCGATTGGAAAAAGTTGTAACCTACGGCATAAATGTGTTCGATGGTGTCCTGAGACACATCGTGCAACATTTTTAGCGTGCCTCCCTCTTCCAAAAAAGACAGCAGTTCTTCTGCTTGCATTTGAGATGGATCGGTCGCGTTTGTTTTAGTCATGGTTGGTTATCCTTAAATGGCTCGTAGGATTTCTTGTAAAATACTGTGGTACTTCTGAACAAACTTGTTCATCGCTTCAACGGTCGAGTTGTATTGAGAACTGGTGTCGTTCAGCTCAGTGGTTTTGATTTGCACTTCATCGTTAAGCAACTTGGATTTAGCACTGACAGAACTAGAAAAATTAGACAGCTTTTTCGACTTCTCTTCGTCTTGGTACGAAGCACCATCACCGATAGTAATACCTTGTGTTTGAAGGAAGTCTCGATGGTTTGTTATCTTATTATCCGTCAAATACTTGTACTCAGGTGAAGCTTCAAAATCCGTTTGATTGCTGTAGTTAAAGTCACTCGCTTTGAAGTTACTTTCTGGATATCCCGGTTTATAAACCCCATCAACACTTTGCGTAGAGTGAATTTTTGATTGCACAACACCAAAAACTTTAAGCTGTATTGTGAGATCCTCTAATGCCTCTTTCTGGTCATTACGTTTCTCTAAACGGTTAACACGACGCTCATTTAGTGCAAGCAGCACTTGCTCATCAAAACGGTCTCCAATGCTGGACTCAACAACGGCCAACAAATCACGAGCCGTTAGAGAGTGCTCTGCTCTCACCTCGCGATCCGCTTTCTCTTTATCGGTGATATTGAGTAGACGCTCTTTCAATGCCCCTAAGTTTTTGCGCAATGCCTCGTATCGCTCAGTAAATGAAGCCCCGGTAGATTCACCTTTTACTATTTTTTCAAACTGTAATCGGATATCTCGTTCGGTGTTTTCTTTGATCAAATTAACTTGAGCTGCCGTTATTTGTGTCTTTTGGACATCGGCTATCGCGCTGTCCTGGTAAAAGTCATCGATTTCTATATTTGTTAAACTCACCGCGAAGTTGGCGAACAGACTAGAAAGGGTCAAAGGCTCAGTTCCACCAATGACAGTATTAAGTGCTGCTTTTAGATTGTTCGTTCCACTCGCCTCACCATAAGCTGCGCTATATTGGCCTTTCACTTGAGCGGCCATTTCATCTAACGCTTCTTTAAGCTGCTGTTTAGAAATACCAGGAGTCCAGGTAATTCTGCTAGCTAGCGCACTTGCGTCATCGGTGCTTAAAGTAATACCAATGCCTTGAAAACTACTTTTTAATTGAGCTGAGACTTGAAGAGCGAAACTCTCTTTAGTCAACAGAAAATCCGAGCTCTTCAGTTGCGCGAGATTAACGGAACCTAAGCTACTAAAGGCATTGCGAAGAAAAGAAATAGAAGCATCTCTCACTTCACGGGAGCCCATTTGATTAGCAAGCTCTGCAACAAAAAGAGAAATTTCTTTGGTGGCGTTAGCCAGACCTGTCTCGGAGAGGTTGGCGATCTGCTCCGCTTGGTTACTCTGAGTGCCCAGATTAAATTGACTAACAAACTCAGTAGATAACGAGCTATCTACGTTTTCCGTCAGTAACTTACTAAACCAAGCCTGAAACTGATTTGATAGCGTTTGGTTTGTTTGAGCATTAAACTCGGCTGCGGTTAATTCACCATCTGAGTTAGCACTTTGTAGCGACTTTAGCCAAACAGATGCGGTGTCGGTCAATGATATACCAGCAAACGCGTTATTTTTCGCTTTTAGGTTTTCAAGCGTATCAACATAAAGCGCGATGCTTTGTGATTCCGTTTGTCCCGAGATAGTTGGCAATGAAGAGATTATCGAGGCAAGTTGCTGAGTCTCTGCTTCACCCAGTACAGGGGTAAATGCCTCTATCAAGTTTTGTTGGAAAGTGGGTAATGGTGCACTACTCGCAGCTGTGTCTGTTGCTCCTGTCGTAGAGCCAGTCGTTTTCATATTCGTCATTTCCAAACCTCTAAATCATCATGCCGCGCATCACTGTGGGACGCTTTCTGCGTTTACCTGACGTACCTTGTAGCTGAGTTTGTTGTTGCCGGCGGCGCTGGACTTCGTCTATTAGCTCTTGCTCTGCACGTTTCATGGTATCTACTGGCGCTTTTATGCCGCCAAGTAATACATCCCCCGCAACAGGACCAACACCTAAGCCTTCCAATAGCTCGTTAAAAATATCGGTTCTGTCTTCAGCTTTTCTAATGGCAAGCTCAGCGTTCTCAATCGCATCGGTAAACGGTTGCTTCATCTTGATTCCTATCTTAAAGCGGGTCATCTCATCGGTGCTGTCAGTAACAGTCGTGAGTTTTTACTTTTTCAACTTTTTCAAAGGTCTATAATCTGCTAAGCGTAAACAGTACCAGTCGTCTAGCTCATCATGGCTTGCACCGCATGCTTTTAGATAGAACTGTGCCAATCGCTGGCTGCTCATGTTGCTACCACGTAACACATCGACGTTGCCGCGAATGACCCAATCGGAGGGATAAAGTTGAATGGCATGTTCAGCCAAGAGAAATAAGCCGGCAAAGGGGTTACTCAACCCCAATTTTGGACGAACGCGTTTCAGAAGAACGATGATGATTTCACCGTCCTCCACCCGAAAAACGAGCTCTAAGCCTTCAACTTCAATTCGATAACCAAGTTGAATTTCACTTTGTTGCCAAAAGTATGGCGTCACTTCGATCCCCGCTTGCGCCAGCGAGAGTATTAGTTTTGTTTTCATTACATCCCCACCCTTCCAAGTGGCTGAATATTGATTTGCTGGGTTAGTTCTTGAAATGACAAAACGGGCAGATCGTAGTATTCCGATTCAATAAGCTTTCGCACATATCGGCGTACATCCATAGACACAACTAGCACAGGTTTATTCGGCATGCGGCTTAAGTCACCAATGGTCTGTTTCACATCACTGACAAATTGTTGCGTTATTGACGGATCTAACGCCAAGTAACTCCCTGCTGAGGTTTGACGAATACCGCTGCGTATCGTGTCTTCGAGATTTTGATCCAATAAGTAAGCGGGCAACATGTTTTGTCCGCTCGCGTATTTGTAGCAAATGTAACGTTTTAAGCTAGAACGAATGTACTCCGTCAGCTGTACAACATCTTTCTCTTTTTGGCCCCACTCAACCATCGCTTCCAAGATCACGCGAAGGTTTCGGATAGAAATGTCTTCAGAAACCAAGCGTTGCAAGATTTCCGTCATTTTTTGCAACGGAACAATACGCTGGGCCTCTTTGACTAGCTCCGAATAACTGCCTTCCATCTGCTCCAACAGATAACGCGTCTCCTGAATACCAATAAAGTCTTGTGCGTACTCCTTAAGAACATGAGACAAGTGGTACGTTAAAATCCTGTCGGGTGTGAGAAAACCGACATGACTGGCTACGAGTTTTTGCTCATAACTCTGTGCCACCCAAATGCTAGAAATACCGGGTAGAAAATCTTCATCTTGCTCATAAGGCACGCCTAATAAATCGATCTGTTCATTCCCTTCTGTCACCAAGAGTTGATCTTTAACAATTCGTCCTCGTGCAACCGGGACTTCTTGTAACTGAATTAAGTACTCGCCATTTTGCATCCCCTCGTTAAAGCGCAGGTGGATGCCTGGGAAAGGCACGCCTAGGTCGAGATATAGTGCGCGTCTAACCCTTGCTAGCTCTTCATTTAATGCGACCGCTTCCAAGCTTTCCTGAAGGCTCGCGTCAAGATCGATCAAGAGTGGAACCGTCATGGCAAACTCTTCTTGCTCACCTAATTTGCCTTTACTGTTTCTAGATGGAGTGGGTTTGTTTGGCTTCGCTGCTGGCGAACCGGCCCCTTGCGAAACAAAGCTTGATAAGTCGGTGCTATCTGATTCAGCTTGTTTTTTCTGTTGATAGAAAAGGAAGAAACCACCACCACCAACCACGGCGGCCAAGACCAGAAAAGTGATTTTTGGAAACCCAGGGATGAGTGCGAACAGCACCAAAAGCACACCACCAATAAGAAGCGCACGTGGCTGAGCAATGACCTGCCCACCAATGTCCGACCCAAGATCAGAAGAATCTTCATGAGAAACACGCGTCACGATAATACCGGCGGTAATCGCGATAAAGAGTGCCGGGATCTGCGATACCAAACCATCGCCAACGGTCAAAATCGCAAACAATTCAAGTGCTTCAGAAGCACTCATGCCTTTTTGCGTTACCCCGATCGTGACGCCACCTAGGATGTTGACCACAATGATGACCAGACCCGCAATGGAGTCGCCTTTAACGAACTTCATCGCGCCATCCATCGAGCCATACATTTGGCTTTCTTTTTCAATCAGTGATCGTCGGTGCCTAGCTTCGTGTACGTCAATTACTCCGGCACGCATGTCACCGTCAATACTCATCTGCTTACCAGGCATCGCATCGAGTGAGAAGCGCGCACTAACTTCTGCTACCCTTTCTGAGCCTTTGGTGATCACCATAAACTGAACAATGGTAATGATCAGGAACACAACGATACCGACCACTAAGTTACCGCCCACAACGAAGTTACCGAATGTATAAACGATTTGACCAGCATCGCCTTGTAGCAAGATCAAGCGGGTTGTCGTGATAGATAAAGACAGACGAAACAATGTCGTGATCAATAGCACCGCAGGAAATGCAGAGAACTCAAGTGGCGTGGTGATGTAAATCGCTAACATAAGCAGCACCACCGCAATGCTCATGTTGGTGCCAATCAGCACATCCACCAGTGCGGTAGGAAGTGGCAATATCATCATAAAGACGATCGCGAGTAACATCACCGCAAGCATGATGTCTTTGCGTTGCCCTACTTTGTTTAGAATATCGATAAACTTATTCATGTGATTCACTATTTAAAGATTGCAGATAGCGTCGGTGCGCTTGGCGTGCCCCATCGACGTCATTTTGTTTCCAACGCGCTTGGCTTAAACAAAACCAGAGTCCTGCCGAGTCAGGATGAAGGTCAGATTTTAATAAGTGCTCACACACCTCAATCGCCCGGGTATATCGACCACTTTGTAAACACGCCACAGCAAGTGTTTGCATCGCCTCTTTGTGCTGCGGTTCTATTTCTAGAACCGCATCGAGAATAGAAATGGCATGCTCTGGCTTTTGGTATTGAACTTGTAGCGCAGCGTGAACAAGTAAGAGTTCAATGTCTTTGGATCTCAACATGTTGGTTAGACCTGAATAAGGAGATTGAGCGCCATAGTGAGGTAACGCTGATCTAGTTGCGTACTTTGTAGCGTTTCAGATGCTTTGATAAAAGAAGCGGAGCCTGAATCCTGTGCAAGAACTTGCAGCTGAGCTAACGTTTCATCAAATTGTTGACGGTATTTTTCTGGACGCAACAACTCTGAGTGCAGCAGCTTGGGCTTAGTTAACGCGATGAGATATTGGTCTGAAGGCCTGAGATCATAGAGCTTCTCTAAATGTGTAGCGACCGCCTGACCATCAGGAAGCAATTGAAATCGCTCTGGGAAATCGGCCTTAACTTCACTATGAGTAACATGCGTAAAGGCTTCGATGCCTACGTTTAAAGTGCTGACTCGAGTCATGAGCCTGCCACATCGTTATGTAGACGAGCCAAAAGCGTAAACGCTTGCTCTAAGGTCGGAAGTGTTACTTCTTCTCCTTTTAGCCTTGCTGAAAAAACCAGAGTTTGTTCATCTAACAAGCCGGTTTTAATTTCGAAAGGCCAGCCTTGATCGGCATGACACAAACACAGTGCACTTTGAATAATGTCACTGGTTTGATGCCAAGATAACGCTCGAGACAACATCAAGAATAACTGCTCACCCTGTCGCTCAATATGCAGCGTACCACTTTGCTCAAAATCCAGCTGCACCCGTCCAGCTGATGAGAAATCGACGGCATCGAGCCCCATTCCTCGGCAAAATTCATCGACGGATGCATCAATCCAACTCATCTTCCCACGCTTCCTCTTCTTCTATATCAATGGCTTCGTCTAGCGCCTTTTGTACCGCTTGGATTAAATTCTGTCGTTGTTCATCATCGGCGAATACGTCAATTGGGATTGCGCGAACTAACTTATGAAACTCTCGAAAAAAATCGATTTTTTGTTCTACCGCCGTCAATTCCATTGCGTTGGCGACTTTCCATATCTCATCACTGCTCACCCATCGCTGCTCTACCAACGCAATCACATCAGCCATCAAATTAGAAACTTGATAAGCCATAATTCGTCCTTTCCGGTTTAAACATTTGGAACAGCTGACTCACACGATCTTGCAACGTATTTAGAGTTTTGAGTTTTTGCATATCGGACATCAACCACTGCAACTTAACCGAGTCGATACTGCTACCTTGAACACTAAGATCTGCACTCATGCCTTGCAGCATAAAGTCAACAGCGGTCGATACCTCCTGCTCACCAAAGCGCGCTACTACATCTTGATAAGCCGCGCCGAGCCCTTGATAACTATGAACGGTATCGCGGTAGAAGCCGCGCAGCTGATGCAAAGAGCTAAACTCTTGCTCTTGGCTGTATTCATCAGCAAAATTTGAGACACGGATTTCCGTATCAATTTGAGACCATGTATCTGGGTTTTGCTCGATTCTTAGAAGTGCTTGGTCAATCAGCGCTAGTAGGTGTTTACTTTCTGGACTCGCACTCAAAAACTTTTTAACGGCTTTTAGGGCTAGGTATTGATGGCTTTTCTCCTCGGAAAACCCATTCAAGTAGGCTTGTAATTGCGCGATGGTCGAGATATTTCCTCCCGCCATTTTTGTAGCCAAATCTTTGATCTTTTGATTCTTTTCAAGATCAGGGACTTTTCTTAAATAGTCCGAAACGAGTTCATGTGCTTCATTAACTCGAACACCACTGTCTTTCACTTTGCGCTTAGTCAGATCTTTCTCTGCTTTTTCGGAACCGAGTGAAGTGAGTTCTTCCATCGCATCAAAAAGTGATTGTGTGGCATTGTGAACACGGACGGTTTCACCGCGATAATTGCCTTTTTGTGAAACGTCGGGACGAGACGATTCCAACCCGCTTTGGATAGACGCATCAAACTTTGGATTTGTTGCGATATGATTGTTGATAATACTCATTCACTTGCACTCCTTCCGCACAATACAGGCGAATTATAGGAAGTGCGCTTTTTTGAAGCTGTCAAAATCAGACGTGTTTTTTTAGTGCGCTTTCAGTTTTCTAAAAACTCCCGACTGATATTCACTATAAATTGATTCTTATACTTTCTATTCTCTCAGCATCAATCATTGCGCATATTTTTACCTTGAACGATTTCTCATACATCACTGATATCCAACAATCTGCGATTAAACACACGCGTTTGATCCAAATTCGCGGGCGCGTTACACAAGTCACCGGCACCATTATCAAAGCTGTCGTCCCTGGCGTTCGTGTAGGTGAACTGTGTGAGTTGCGTAATCCCGATCAAACTCTGTCTTTGTTAGCGGAAGTGGTTGGCTTCCAGCAGCATCACGCTTTGCTCACCCCGTTAGGAAATATGTTTGGGATTTCCTCAAATACAGAAGTAAGCCCAATGGGCAAAATGCACGAAGTGGGTGTTGGCGACCACCTGTTAGGTACAACGCTTGACGGGCTTGGGCGTCCTTTCGATGGTACGCAGAGTCAGGAACCAAGTGCTTGGTATCCTGTTTATCGCGATGCGCCACCACCAATGCAACGTAAACTGATTGAAAAGCCAATCTCTCTTGGCGTTCGATCCATTGATGGGCTACTGACCTGTGGTGAAGGTCAGCGCATGGGTATTTTTGCAGCGGCTGGCGGGGGTAAAAGTACCCTACTGGCTAAACTGATTCGCTCCGCAGAAGTTGACGTGACCGTTCTCGCCTTAATTGGTGAACGCGGACGCGAAGTGCGCGAGTTTATTGAGCATGACCTAGGCGAAGAAGGAATGGCCAAATCGGTTTTAGTGGTCGCTACCTCTGATCGCCCAGCAATGGAGCGCGCCAAAGCCGCTTTTGTTGCCACTTCTATCGCAGAATATTTTCGTGACCAAGGTAAACGCGTGCTACTGCTGATGGATTCTGTAACGCGTTTCGCCCGCGCACAGAGGGAGATTGGACTAGCCGCAGGCGAGCCACCAACACGACGTGGCTATCCGCCTTCCGTTTTTGCCGCTTTGCCAAAGCTGATGGAACGAGCTGGACAATCAGACAAAGGATCAATTACAGCACTGTACACCGTGTTGGTGGAAGGTGACGACATGACAGAGCCTGTCGCGGATGAAACTCGCTCCATTTTAGATGGGCACATCATTCTCTCGCGTAAACTTGCCGCAATGAACCATTACCCTGCGATTGATGTACTTCGGTCAGCAAGCCGAGTGATGAATCAAATCGTTGAATCCGATCATCAGGCGTCTGCTGCTCATATTCGCGAAATGTTAGCTAAGTATGAAGAAGTTGAACTGCTAATCAAAATTGGCGAATACCAACATGGCGCAGATAGCCGAGCGGATATGGCCATTGCACAAAGTGATGATATACGCGCCTTTTTACGCCAAGGCACTCATGAACTAAGCGATCTTGATGGCGCTATCGCTCAACTTAAAGGGATGGCAAAACAATGATAGAACGCTTATTAGAAATCAAAAAAATTCGCGCTGACCGTGCGGATAAAGCCGTCAAGCGTCAAGAATACCGAGTGTCAAACGCCGCAGCACAGGTTCAAAAGGCCGAACGTTCTGTCGCGGACTATCACGTTTGGCGCCAGGAAGAAGAAGAGCGACGTTTTGCTAAAGCAAAACAACAAACGCTCGTTCTTAAAGAGCTGGAAACATTAAGACAAGAAATCGCGTTGTTAAGAGAGAGAGAAGCCGAACTTAAACAACGTGTGGCCGAGTCAAAAAAAGCGCTTGAAATCGAACGCTCGGCACTTAAAGAAAAGCAAAAAGAGGCGCGACAAGCCCATAAAACCAAAGAAAAATTCGTTCAGTTGCAGCAACAAGAAGTCGCGGAAAAATCGCGAGAAAGGCAATACCAAGAAGAACTCGAACAGGAAGAGTTTCGCACTGTCGACATTATCTAAAGGTTCACTATGCGCATTACCCCAACAACTGAAGCATCGAATACGCTGCACAAATCAACGCCAGAACAAGCGCCTCTCGAGAAGGAGGCCGAGCTTCAATCACAATTCGAGCATGCAATGACGAAGAAGCCTAGCAAGGGAAAGGAGTCTATCGTTGGGAATCCCCAAAAAAATCATACTGGCGAAAAAGACATACCGCTAAGGCATAAGACATCTCAAGGTCTAGATAAGAAACATAACCTATCGAACCAAGAAGCCAACGCTGACAAAAACATCTCCACCTTAAACGGTCAAAGTGACGTCGTCACTAAGAGAGACGTAGAGAAATCGCAAGACGACGCAGCAAATAGCGAAGAAATAATTAGCGAAAACAATAAACTGCTTAAAAATGACGGAAAAAGCGATGGCGACACAGTTCTAAGCTCCCCTTCTACCGAGCTTGTTGATCCTCACTTTCAAGCTCATTTGAAAGATGACAAACCGACGCCGATGGATAAACGTATCTCACCGGATTGTCTCTCTACGCTTGAATCTGGCTTGCTCCCCCAAAGTGCGACAGCGACAGAGCTCGCTCAAGATGGGATTAACATTGTTGGCCTAACGAAAAAGCAAACTGAAAAAACGCACAATAAGCGTGCAACTCCGCCGCTACAGAATACAGGCAAACGATCAGACCAAACTGATGGCCTGCCTGAAACCAAGCCTCTTGAAAAAATCGTGACGAAAAGCGCACTATTCGCCGTTAAAACGGATGAAGAAAAAGTGCCTTCTCAGCCCTTTGCAAGTGCGGTAACACAAGGCGATGTCATCCTAAAAAGTGTTGCTTCGCAGGCTCAACCAAGCCCAACGCGAGACGTAAACCAATTACTCCAGCAATTGGTGGACAAAATCTATGTTGCTCTGCCAACCGCATCGGACAACAAAGAGGTTCGGCTGTTTCTAAGTGAAGGGCAATTAAAAGGTGGTGAAATCCACATCAAGTTGGACGCTCAAGGGTATAGCGTGACGATTCGACAAGAGCATGCCCTTTCCATTATTAGCCAGCAAGCTAGACAAGATCTTGCTGAACGGCTAAACCGATTCGGCGGTGAGCAGCCACTTCGCTTAGCGATCAGCGAACAAACTCAACAGCTCGATCAACAACAACATGAACAACAACACTCACGCCAACAACGCAGCGTGTATGAAGAATGGCAAGCGGAGAATGACCTATGACGCCGTTAATAATCCCCAAAGTGGATGCAGAAAGTATCGCGCTCAGCAATCAACTTTGTGCAAAACAGTGCCACTTCCAAGGGACTGATGGTCAGAGCGTATCGATTACTGTTGCTCAAATCCCTTCATTTGAAGGGTTCCGTTTAACCACGTTGATTGGAGGGCAAACCCTACAAGTAGACTTTTCTCGTGCGCAGCTCCAACATTGGCTGAAATCGACCTTAAATGCTACTGCGTTTGAGTCCCTGCCTAACTCCCTCCAGTTAGCACTTTTGAGCTCACAGATAGAACCGCATAGTGAGGCAATCAAAGCGCTATTTGGTCAGTTACCCATTCTTAGTCAACTACAGCCGTTAGAGGCGAGCCAGGCCCAAGAGCATACTTTAATGTTAACCCTCAATAAGCCTAACGGCTCTCTTTGTTTGTGGGTTAGCGAAGGATCAGACGTGTTGTTGGATGCGCTACCAAACAGCGCTGCTCTACAAGCTCGACACCTCGCTTTACCTGTGTGGTTAAGTCTTGGAAGGACCCATTTGACGTTAAGCGAATTTAATTCGCTCGAGCTGGGAGATGTCATCTTTTTTGACGATGGTTACATCGCCAAGCAACAAGCCATTTTTCAAGTATCTAACCAGAATCTCTGGCGCTGCCAGCTAGATGACCAAACTCTTCACATTATTGAAAAAGAAACCAATATGAATGACGTAAACACTTCAGAAATGTTAACCGACCACCAGCAACTGCCTGTGGAACTCACGTTTGATATCGGCCATCAAACCATCACGCTAGAGCAGCTTAACCAGCTTCAGCCAGGGCACGTATTCGAGCTAAACCAGCCTGTATCTAAGCCGGTAACATTGCGTGCCAACGGCAAAATCATTGGTGAGTGTGAACTGGTTAATGTTAACGAACATTTAGGTGTGCGCGTACTGGAGCTGTTCGGTGGCACGCAGGAGCCAGCATGATCCAGTTACCCGACGAGCTCAATCTCATTGTCAGCTTAGCACTGCTGGCACTGATCCCATTTATCGCTATGATGGCGACGTCGTTTGTGAAACTCGCCGTTGTATTCTCACTGCTGCGTAACGCTCTCGGTGTACAGCAAATTCCGCCGAATATGGCGCTTTACGGATTGGCTATCATTCTGTCAATTTTCATCATGGCTCCCGTCGGGTTTGAAACCTACGACTACGTAAAGCAGCATGATATCTCCCTTGAAGATTCTGCAAGTGTAGAAGGCCTCATTGAAAGCGGTTTACAGCCTTATCGAGAATTTTTGAAAAAGCATATTCGGGAAACCGAAGCCATATTCTTCACTGATGCTGCACGCACATTGTGGCCACAGAAGTACGTAGACCGTTTAGAGTCGGACAGCTTATTGCTCTTACTGCCCGCATTTACCGTCAGCGAGCTTACTCGCGCTTTTGAAATTGGCTTTCTGTTGTACTTACCGTTCATCGCTATTGACCTAATTGTGTCGAATATCCTACTAGCGATGGGGATGATGATGGTATCGCCAATGACGATTTCCCTCCCCTTCAAATTGCTGCTTTTTGTCTTGCTTGACGGCTGGACAAAGCTCACCCACGGCTTAGTGTTGAGTTACGGTTAATCACGGAGAAAGTATGCATTCTGCTGAAATCATTCATTTCACGACTCAAGCATTAACCCTAGTGTTGTACTTGTCATTACCGCCGATTTTAGTCGCAGCATTGGTTGGTACATTGGTGTCGCTTATTCAGGCGTTAACTCAGGTCCAAGAACAAACGTTAGGCTTTGTGGTCAAGCTTATCGCGGTCATTATTACGCTGTTCGTCACAACGCAATGGCTAGGGGCAGAGCTCCACGCCTTCGCCTCGCTTGCTATGGATAAAATTCCTCAAATACGATGAGTTATCACGACTTACACCAGGCTTTATTTTTGTACAGCCTGACGTTACCTAGGTTAATGGCATGCTTCATCTTTTTGCCTATTTTGAGCAAGCAAATGTTAGGCGGCACCATGGTGAGAAATGGTGTGCTTTGCTCACTCGCACTGTTTATATTTCCGATGATTAATCAGCAAAGCTTGCCCGCAGAAACCGACGGCATTTGGCTGATAGTGATTTTGGGTAAGGAGGTATTAATTGGGCTATTGATAGGGTTTGTTGCTGCTATCCCTTTTTGGGCGATAGAAGCGGCCGGTTTTCTGGTCGACAACCAACGTGGGGCTGCCATGGCAAGTATGTTTAACCCAACGCTAGGCTCACAATCCACACCAACAGCGGTATTACTGACCCAAACGTTGATTACCCTGTTCTTCTCTGGCGGGGGCTTTGTCACTTTTATCTATGCGTTATTCAAAAGCTATACATCTTGGCCGATCGTGGACTTTTTCCCAACCGTTAGCGACGCATGGGTGAGCTTCTTCTACACGCAATTTGAACAGCTTATGTGGCTTGGTGTGTTGATGTCCGCTCCATTAGTGTTGGCAATGTTTCTTGCTGAGTTTGGTCTAGCGCTTATCAGTCGTTTTGCACCGCAATTGAATGTTTTTTTCCTTGCCATGCCAATAAAAAGTGCCATCGCGAGTGTTTTACTGATCGTGTATCTCGGAATAATGATGGATCACTTTGAAGTACAGTTTTACGGCATTACCCGATTCGCAGAACAACTCAATACCATTTGGCAATAACGCTTAGGATTCTTTATGAGTGCAGAAAAAACAGAGCAACCCACCGCAAAAAAGTTACGCGATGCTCGGCAGAAAGGTCAGGTTGCCAAAAGCCAAGAAATCGTATCGTCTGCATTAATTTTGGCGCTCATAATTGTACTGTTTGCGTTCGCCGATTATTACATGTCGCACATCTCAGCGCTTATTCTCCTACCAAGTAAGCTTGCTTATCAGGGTTTCCAAGATGCGCTAGTCGATGTCGCTATCGCCATCGCAAAAGAAATTGCCTATCTACTCGCTCCGATTATTCTAGTTGCTGCACTCGTCGCCATCTTTTCCAATATGGGGCAGTTCGGGTTCCTATTTAGTGGTGAATCCGTTAGACCCGACATCAAAAAGATCAATCCCGTCGAAGGTGCCAAACGCATTTTTTCCCTCAAGAGTGTGATTGAGTTTATCAAGTCGATCCTTAAAGTCTCTCTTCTTTCCTGCATTATCTGGGTGACATTACGCGGTAACATCAACGCTTTAATGCAAATTCCAACTTGTGGGCTAGAATGTGTCCCGACCATTACTGGCGTCATGATTAAACAATTAATGATTATCTCTTCGGTAGGCTTCATCGTCATCGCTGCCGCAGATTTTGCGTACCAGAAGTTTGATCACACGAAAAAGCTCAAAATGAGCAAGGATGAAGTGAAGCGCGAATACAAAGAGATGGAAGGCAGTCCAGAAATAAAAAGCAAACGTCGTCAGTTGCACCAAGAGCTACAAGCCTCCAATCAACGCGAAAACGTTAAACGTTCTAATGTATTAGTTACAAACCCAACACATATCGCGGTTGGCCTTTATTACAAGAAAGGCGAAACGCCCCTGCCCGTCATCACTTTGATGGAAACCGATGCGGTAGCCAAACGTATGGTCGCAATCGCTAAAGAAGAAGGCGTTCCTGTGATGCAAAAAGTCCCTCTTGCTCGTGCACTATACGCCGACGGTAACGTCGACCAGTACATCCCAAGCGATCTTATTGAGGCAACTGCGGAAGTGCTTCGTTGGTTGGCTTCGTTAGAGTCCGAGGCGGACTAACAAACCACATCCCATTCAAGATCTGGGCTTACAACTGCCCAGCTTTCAACCTCGATACTTTCAACGCTATAATGCGGTATCCTTTAACTGTATGTTGTTTTTATGAAATCTAGCTTAAGCATTCGCTCCTACACGAAACGTATGAGCCGACATACTCATAGTGATTATCATCAACTGGTGCTTCCTCTCCAGGGCAACATACATATTGATATGGATAGTTATGTCGGAAAGGTGGCGGTTGGCGACTGCATAGTCATCCCCAAAAGTTGTGCTCACGGTTTTAATGCCGAAGAGTCATCACGCTTTATTGTTGCGGATATGACCACTTTGCCCACTCATTTGATGGATAATAGTGTGGCTGTGTTTTCGATTAGCCCGCCTCTACTGAGCTTTATCCAGTTTGTCGAAAAGCAACTTGAGTATCAGGTTAATGATGAAATTGAAAACTCAATGGTTGCAACCTTCTATCTGTTGCTGGAGCAGCAAAAGCGGTCTCGCTCCGTGGATTCGCGTATTCGAGATGTACAGGTTTTGATCGCCGAGCAGCTTGATCAGCCACTCACCATTGCCTCGTTAGCGAATGCCGCTTGCTTGAGTCCGACGCAATTTAAAAAACTTTTTAAAGAGCAATTAAAAGTAAGCGTCCATAAGTACATTACACTACAACGTATGGAAAAAGCCAAAGCACTACTGACTCATACAGACCTTCCAGTTCAGTTGATAGCTGAACGAGTTGGCTATAGTGATCTTTCCGCGTTTAGTCGACGGTTTTCAATGCATTTTGGTATGTCTCCTAGAGAGTTTTCCCGATAGTCACTAAAATAGTCTTCTGGAACAAGTATTCCGTCTTTTCAGCACAAAAATCTCTATCGCTTTCTTTTATTCTTTCTACCCTAAAACAGCCATTCACTAGGTAGAAATTACAGTGTTAAAAAAACATTTCACCGACTATCAATTAGGAACTTTATCCATACTTTTTGCTTCAACCCTGTGGGGAACGACGGGCACCGCTGCCAGCTTGGCACCGGATGTCAGTGCTCTCGCCATTGGCGCATTTTCTATGGGTATTGGTGGATTTATGCAAGCATGTCTGTCTGCGAAGTCACTGAAGAGAGATTTTCGAAAAGTCGTACATAAGAAGAAAACGTTACTGGTTAGTATTATCGCCTTAGCCACCTACCCACTGGCTTTTTATTCATCAATGCGATTCGCTGGTGTGGCTATTGGTACGGTTATTTCTATCTCCACTGCTCCTTTCTTTTCTGCTTTGTTAGAGTGTCTCTTTAGCCGAAATCAGACCATAACCAAGCGCTGGATGATGAGTTTCGCAATCGGGGTCATTGGCATTACCTTGTTGCTGGCTTCTGAGTCATCCGCAAATAGCTTATTTGATCAGGATATGAAGCATTGGGGTGTATTACTTGGCCTATTGGCAGGTTTGACGTACGCCATTTACTCATGGGGAGTAAAGGCTATGATTGACCACGGCATTGAATCGCAAACGGCCATGGGAAGTGTTTTTGGTATTGGTGGAGTTTTGCTTCTACCAACACTTTTTATCACGGGTGATAATCTATTTGCATCGTCAACTAATACGACGGTCATGCTCTACATGGCCTTGATTCCAATGGGGTTAGGTTACGTCGCTTTTGGGTTTGGGCTACGGTTTGTTACAGCCAGTGGAGCTAGTATACTCACGCTATTTGAACCTGTTATCGCAGCAGCACTAGCAGTTGCGATTGTTGGGGAAGAAATTTCTCTCATTGGTTGGGTTGGTATAACGTTGACACTTGTGTGTTTGTTTCTTCAGTCGAAAAATTAAATTCAATGGCGATGAGCCAGCCCCAAAAAGTAACGCTGACGGTAGATAAAGTAAGGAGCAGCACCTACTCCCTACTTTACCATTTGAAATTACACCCAGCCTTCTGCCAAGTACATCAATCGCAATTGACTTGGTGAGCCTAGTTTTTCTAGCGCATCTAATTGGACGTCACTCAGGTTTGGGCATTTATCAAGATAAACCCGTCCGTTTGCTGCATCTAGGGGGAGCTTGTAGGTGAGCTTTTCGTTGATTTTACTTGCTTCCCCTTTATCAATCGCTCGAACAGCTGGCATGAGCCAATCCCAATCTTCTCCTAACAGTTTTTTAAATGCCCCGTTAGCAATAGACTCGGTTTTACTTGGTGCATCCTCTGGGCTTAGCTTCAAGATAGAGTCTACGTCAGGGACCAAGTGCTCACTTGGTTCTGAACCCAACATCTTTTTCAGTGTTAATCGAGCGGCTTCCATCTCTTGTGCCTCTTTAGGCGCTTGAGGAGAAGTCATTGCAGTATCCTCCTTAGGGCCAAGGTACGCCATTAATGCGCGGACAGAAGCCGGATCTTGCATACTGAAGGTAAAGTCTCCTTTTGCATTGGAAACTTCAAGTCTAGGTAAAACACCAGACATTTCGCCTTGCATAAGTTGCTCTTTTACTTCCGTATTTAACCCGTATGCCCCAGCTTGGTTCGCCACAAAGCCACCGCCGCTCATGATAGCAGTCGTTGCTGCAGAACCGATTGCCTCTTTTGCTATCGGTGTGACGCCCACCGTTGCTACAGAGCTAACACCGAACGTGCCCAGGCTCCCCGTCGCCATACCTAACGTAGCTCCAATGCCACCTTCAGCCGACAGTATCGCATGACCTTGAGCCAAGGTTTGCTGCATCGGCATAGAAAGACGTTGATCTCGCCCTGGCAGCTGTGAAATTTGTTCTAACTGATGATGGTAAGCCTCAGCATCACCATTTACGGCCGCTTTGTGCAGCTCTCGACCTGTAGAAATCAATAAGCCAACGCCAGGTAATGCCAAGTTAATAACGGCGTTAACACCAGAACCTTTTAGCTTTTCTTTGCCCATCTGCAGCAGTTCAGCAGCAAAGCCATCCATTTTTCCCGGATACTGGGCTTCTAAGCTCACCTGCATACGCGGATCTTTGCTGATCGCATCAAACGTATTTTTAAGCTGCTGGTACGTATCGCTGCTCACTTTTATTTCATCCAATAGGCTGACAACTTCTAAGATTTTACGCTCAGTAAGTGGCTCACCGCGATAGCCTGAAGGACTCACTAGGGAGTAAGCCAACAGCGCAACCTCAGGTTTTTCTTGCTTAAGTAGCGCTTGTTTTAAATCAAGGTGAGTTTTGATGTTTTCTTGGAAAAACTTAGTGTATTTGCTTCTCAATACGCCTTCGTGAATAGAAGCAAACTTGTGACCTTTGTGGAATGTGGAAGGTTCTTTTACTTCACCTCTTTTACTGATCACTCGGTCATCTTTTTGCGCAGCAACTGCACGAAACTGCTCTAGATCAGGTACTGGGCTTTGGCTGATTTTTTGTGTTGTATTAACCATTTTTCTCTCCTACACACGAAGTGATTGAACATGAGCTTGTTCATGATTAGAGGTGGTTGGAATCGCTTGATCCAACATTGCGAAACGCGCTTGCCACAGCTCGGCCTGTTCAATAACTTCGTGAAACCAAGCGGTAAGGTTCGTCGTATTTAGATGCTCAACGGGTTTACGTCCTGCTAAGACAAGCTGTCGACCGTTTGGAGCCAAAGCAAGTGCGAGGTTGCCACTACCAATTCCTTGATAGTTAGCATGAGCAAGAAGCTCTAAACCTTTTAGTCGTTGTTCACCGGACTTTTCTAACCCTCCGAACGTTACAGACAACATCAAATCATCCGTATCAGTCGCGATGAAATACAACATGTAGCGATCATCGACCAGTAGCTGACAACGTTCATTTTCTTCAAAATTCAGTTCGGGCAACTCATTGAGTTGGCAAAACTCCAAGAGCAGTTGTTGAATCGTGTTCATAACTTTTTCCTTTTGTTTCAATAACTCTATTGAACAACGATTGCAGATTGAACGATGTCGGTAATGGCTTTATTTTTGTCACTTTTTCGCCTTCATTGTGAGGTTTTCCGCAGAAATCTCGCTCTAAAAACGAGTTTCCAGAGTAATAAAAAAGAGCAGCTCAGGGCTGCTCTTTCAATAAAGGTTAGATGCTTAGCATGGTGTATTTGCTCACTTCTTTTGCAGATTGACTAACCCAGTTTATGGCTATCAAAAATGACTTCTGTTGGCGGGAACATATTCGAAACAGGTGGTCGTTGTGCATCTCCAAACATTGGTGCACCGAATGCAGATGTCGCCCACGGGTCAACAATTTTCACATCCTTACTCCACGTTGATGGATCTTTTATGTCGCTCCCCTCTTGTCGGCCAATCAGTACATAAAGGTGTGTACCTGAATGACCCTTTTTAAACGCAACCACTTCTACTTTGGGTTCACTTTCAGGTGTTCCTGACATGCCTTGAATCATCTCAGCGGCGGCAGCAAAGGCAAATGTAGTACAGCAGCCGGCTTTCGCGGTTTGTACTGCCTTAGCAATGTTCTGTAGAGTGCTTAATTGCGGTGCGGTTCCTCTTTGTGCTGCAGCTTGAACTCCGTTTGCGGACATCGTCGCTCTGTGATCTTGCATGATTCGCGCTTGATCCGCGTGAAGCTCTTTTAGTCGTGGCTTTCCTTTTGTTTCATAAAACTGTGACCCCTTAACACCGAACGTATTTAAGTCCGTACAGGCAAAATCACCAAGCTTTTGAAGGTTGGCTTTATGCTCGTTGATAAGCGCGACACTCGATGAGGCTTTATTGGTTTTGGAAGAAGAGGCTGCCGTTTGTGCAGTGGGCCAATTTGAGCTAGGACCAGACGACAATCTCTCAAGATTTTTCAGGCTCCCAAGCGTTAACTTGTTTTCACCGTTCAACACATTTTTCAGCATGAGCTTCGCGACATCTTTAGGAATACCCTGCTTAGTAAGCAGGTTCACTACAATATCTTTCGCTTTATTCTGGTGGCTAATACGCGCGCTGATACTTTTATTTTTTGGTGCGCCCTCTTTAACAAAAATATCTTTGCCGTTGTGTGCTCGAACCTCTTTGTCGTCAGCTTGATTTTGTGTCGCCAAATGTGACGTTAACTGACTCAACGAGTGCATGTGCGATGTATTAATATTGACCATGTGTGATGCCTTAAACTTGAATAAATGCGTGTACGTCTGTTTGGCTAAAATCTACAACCGTGTTGTTTTGAAATAACTGTACCCAAGTATCAACTAATTCATTCAACTGAATGATTAAGTTAGCAATGTTGGTGAGTTCACTTCCAGCCGCGATAGCAACTTGAAGAACAACGTCTTTGCGTGTTGGATTCACACAAAACTGCACACCACCTGTTTCTCGATACAAGAAGTTGTATTCAAGTAAAACTTGAAGTTTATCTAGCGTAATATCATCTTGTTCTATAAGCAGGTTTTTGGAAATCAATAACTCGCCTTTTTCCTCTACGAGCAGAACATCGACACTGTTGTTTTCAGCAAAATGCAGTGACCACATTTGATCGTCATACGCTGTCACGCGCTCAAGGTTCAGCACTTCTCCTAGCTCAGAGAGAAGCATATTAATCTTTCCTGTATCCATGTTGTGTCCTGTCTAATTTATTATAACTAAGTGACATCGATATATTTATTGCAGCGAAGCCACTTGGGTATAACGGCTCATTTAAATAAGCGAATAAGGATAAAAGAGATTTTATGGCGGGATAGAAACCGACACTTTATTTCAACGTCTCATTTTTATTGCTATTAGCCGTTTTATTGAGAAGAAAAATTAAGGTTAAGCTGGAAAATAAAAGAGCGGCAATCGCCGCTCCAAAAATTAAATAGAAGTAAAAAATCACTTAATACCGTGAAGGCTATTTTCTGCATCCATAGCTAAAGGATTGAACGAGTCGTTACGAAGTTCTGCTATCGCGTATAGCATGCGCCCCATGCGACCATTTCCATCGGTAAAGCCATGGTACCCGATAACTCCAGCGAACAAATGTTTACCTAAGTCTTTATCTTCTACAGGGTTCTCTTTCAAAAAGCCTTCAATGTGCTGCTTTAACATGCCCTCACCGCCAATACTTGACGGCAAAGTGCCACCCGAAATATTTGGCCCTCGGTAATCACGCTCAACATTAGGCACCAATCGAGCGTGTAGCTCTTTTAGGTTTTCCATATTCAATAAGTCTTTACCATTAGACGCGTATTCTTTCAGTAAAGACGTAATATTTTCGGCATCGTTTCCTTTAGAGTTAGAAGCATTAATGATCCACGCCGCAGCTCTTTCAACATTATTGGTTACGCCACTTTTGTTAAACGCGTCCTCTGCCAGTCCTTCAGCGTATACACCTTGGCTTAGATCGGTGCTTGCTAGACCTTCGATATGACGTTGCGCCGATTTAAGATGCATCACCTCCATATCAAACACCGCTTGCATTTGATTAATGCTACCTGCCGGGTTTTTCTGCGCTGCAGATACACCACCGCCGTAGTCTTTTACTACACGTCCAGCAAGCGACTTCGCTGCACTTTCGCCAATCAGTGATGTGAGGTTTTTACCAGAATCGGTTTCTAACATTGCCTCTGTCATCGCTCGCTCTGCTAACTGGTTTAGCTCAGCAGAGTTCGACTGAACTGATTTACTGTCTAACTTCGCAAAGGCATTTAAGACATCTGATGCGGTTTTTATGCTTCCATCTTTGAAGAACATTTGTCCATGCTCAACAGAAGAAGCAGCTTGTAAACGCTGAGCTTGTCCTTGCTCATTATCAAATACGGCTTTTGTAAGGGCTTTCGCTACCGATTGTGGGCTACCTTCGCGAAACAGTTTTCCTGTCGCTTCAAAAAATCGCGCTACTGCACCATTCGTAGGATTGGCGCGAGTAAATTCTTGGGTCGCTGCGTTGATTTGGTATTCTTTGTCACCAATACTCAGCTTACCTTCATTAAGTATCTCGTTACGAGCTTGCGGCATGGCGGCCTGCAACGCGCTAACACTTCCAAAACTGATCATGTTTTAAACCCTTAATGTGGAAAAATGAGTGGTATTCGTTTCCGGTACTTCGGTTGTTTTATTGGTTACTTCTTGTGTATTCGCACTTTTTAACCACTCGATGAAATTCGCAAATGACTCATCGAAAAAAGATGCAGTTAGCAGTTGCTGAGGCAGGTGTATGAAACCGATATATCCGGTCTCTTCCTCCCAGCATACCGCTGGAGAGCCTTGCGTTAAGGCATCTTTCATATGTTGATGCAAAATATCAGCACTCGGTTTATCACCTGAAATCAGCCCGATAAGCGTCACACGCTCTTCTTGTGCACGAATTGTGATTGCTGTGTTTTGCTCAACGAGTAGATGGCAACAATCATCCTCATCAAAAACCAACGGCTCCAATTGGCAGCGGCTGGCAAAATCTGTCAGTAAAGAAGTTATAAATCCATTAGCCATTCGACTAAATAATCCTATTTTTGTTGTTTTAGAGGCGCTGCTTGGTTGCAACACTTATCAACTAAGCAGCTTTCTTAGGTGTATTCTTAAGGATTTATGGCAGTGAATATTTTAGAAATGGTCGGATTTTTTTTGTTTAAAGGCATTAAAATGAAAAAACTCAGCAAGTGCTGAGTTTTTGAGGTTTATTCATGAATCGTAATTTTACGCTCGCTGAGCTGCTTCACCATGGCTTGCTTTAATGCATGCAGCTGTCCATCAATACTGGCGTCGATGATCCCAACTTCTGTTTCCAAAATGCAGCCTCCATTTTTCAAGCGCGCATCTGCTACCACGTCAACGTAACCGACTTCAGGGAAATCACTTAATACTCCAGCCACCTTTTCTCTCACCTCAACAACCTGCTCTGGGTGGACATGTAAAATGACCTGCTTTTGGTTACTCACCAGTTGCAACGCTTCTCGAACTACACTCACCGTGGTATCGACATCATCGAAGGTATCGATGATCTTACGTACTGCTTCTAACACCACATCTGTCATTTTTTCTTCGACTTGCTGATAGTAGTCATTACAACGTGCTAAGGTTTCAACCATCGTTTGCGCATTTTCAATCTTGGCTTGTGCAAGGCCATCTTGATAACCACGTTGTTTTTCGCTTTCGTAGGCTTGTTGGGCATTAGCAATGATGCTCTCAGCTTTGGAGTTCGCGGCTTCAACTAAGTGTTGCGAATCCAGATAACTGGCATAATCTTTCGCTTTCAGCACCTTTAAGCCAGGTGCCAGCTGCAAATTGTCTGTTTTTATTTCAACAAATGAAACCATTGAGGAATAACCTGTTTTGCGATTTTTTTTGTGAGTCGATACGCCAGATCTCGTTGATCCGCTTCCAACCAGTTAGCTGTTTCCGCGTTTTCGCTAAGTTGCTTTTCTAATTTGAATTGCCAACGAAGAACAACATCTTCTGGTGAGTTAATCAAAATAAACCTCATCCAAAAATATCCTAGCGCCCTCGTGCTTGCTTCAACAGACCTTTCATCCAGTAGTTCTGGTAACGCACGCTGCCAGCCTTGCGGCCAGTTGGATAACAGCATCGGCCCGTTTTGAATTAAGAACCGAGCTCCTTCCAAACCAAAAACGTTGTTCAAAACCTGTTTCGGATGTTTTAAAACAACGCTTCGCATCGCAACGCAATGCAAAGCTCCACCCACCATCAATACGAGTTGATTCAACGCGTCTGTCGGGAGCAATGCCAAACTATGACAAGGTCTGTTAAAAGCCATCTCAGGAACGGGAGATAACGCCCACTCATTGATACACCATTGGTTGAACATGGGGTTATCTCTCCAGCCTTCGATATTTAGTAACCAAGGCTGCTTTTGCTCTATCCAACTTCTATGGATGTACTGGCAAGGCGCATAGTTAAACTGGTGTTGTACCTGCGCGAGTGGTGTTTCTGGTTTAACCACGCTTCGTGTTCCTACGACACCATGTAAAAGTAGCGATATTCGAGCCGATGAGTGCCGCTACCAAGAACACCAAAATGGCGATAAGATTATTCGCCGTCTCTTTGGTGACCTGAACCGACAAAATGCTTTTAAATTGATTGTTTTGAGTAGCAACTCGAACCTCTGATGAGGGTACCATCACTACGCTGATTCGATCGTAGTTCAACCCCTCAATACTGTTGTTCACTAATAATTTGATCTGCGGAACATATGAATCAAGCGCAATATCTGCCGCGTGTTTAATAAATACGGAGGCAGAAGCTGGAGTTGGACGCTCTCCTGGACGCAGATCTTGATCTTCCAAAACAACATGAACACGTGCCACTAGCACGCCATCAATCTGAGATAAGGTTGAGGAGAGCTCTTGAGATTTCGCGTATACCAAACGTGCTCGTTCTGCTAATGGTGACGAGATCAAATCGTCTTTGGGAAACACTTCTTTCAGTGTGGAAAACTGCTCTCTTGGATAACCTTTTCGCTTTAGCGCATCTACCGCGAAGGCGATTTGAGAACTGTCTACCATTAACTTGACGGTGTTGTCTTTGTCAGGTTCTTTTGTTGCAACGACACCTTCGGATAGTAAGATCGACAACATCTCATTACCCTCTTTCTGAGTAACGTTGGTGTATAACTCGGTCTGACAACCTACCAGAAACAACGTGAGCATGATGAAAACTGCTCTCATTTTATTCATCATCACTATTGTGCCTTCAATAAGGTTTCTACGTTTTGTGTGGTTTTACCCACGGTTTTCGCGATCAGCTCTTCTTGAAAAGTAATGCGTGTCAGCGCCCACTGCATTTGCAGTAATTGCGCCGGATCATCACCCACCATCTTCATGTTGTCTTGCAGGTTACTTTTCGCGTTATCGATAGTGTTTTTCAACTCGCTGATGTTTTCTAGCAAACCTCCCTCCAGGCCATTACTTGCCTCGGGAACCGACATGGCTTGCTCAAAACGTTCGCTTAAACCGTCTTCGACTTGCGCATCCTGCAACTTATCAATGTTGGTTTGCATCACCTCGGTGTACTGCGTGTTTATCATATGTACTCCTAAGATAAATCTAACTTGTGACTGTGAGTCATGATGTTTTTCACCATCGCATTTTTTTGGATCATGAAGCTAAGTTCATCACGAACCATGTCCAGTGTTGATGCCATATCAGGTAACGACTTCAACTCTGCCCAGCAATGCCATAAGGCTTGTTCTTTCTGGGCACCCAGTGGAAAATGCTGCGCTAGCATTGCTTTTAGTGCTGTTTTATCAGCAGGTGGTTCGGCAATAAGCTGTCCCGAAAAATTCCCTAGTAACTCCTGCTTCAACACCTTTAACAAATCAGATTGTGGCTGCTCGTTGCCTTTTGCACTCTTCGCCTCATGAAAGGCGTACCACATTGCCTCTCGTTTAACTTGAGGGTCGGAAAACGCTTCATTTAACGATGATAAGACACTTTGTTTACTGACAACCTCTGCGTCTTTTAATGATTCGTACCACGCTTTAATCTCCGCCAGTTTCGCTTCTGTTTTCTCTAGCGTCTCTTTTGGAGAAACATGTGAAACTTGCTCTTGCTTGTCACTTCGCTCCATGAGTGCTTTCATCTTGTCTTCATCGCTCCGCTCATAATGGCGCGACTCCGACTGACGCAAAGATTGGTGTTGAAGACTTAGGTTACTTGAATCAATGATCATCCAAGATTCCTAATGTCCTGAGAAAAGCTCGCAGCAAATGCTTGGCTTTCTTCGCTTCCTTGTGACGCAAGTTCTACCCAGCTTTCCGCTTTGCTCAGTAAACCGGCTTTGGCAGAAGCAAGAGCCGCTAAGCTGATCAGATCTGGATAGGCATTACAAAGTGGTTCGAGTAATTGATGAGCCTCTTCATACAAGCCTTTATTCATGAGGCTCATTGCACGAATCATCGCAACGGTCTCTTCAGAACCTGAGCTTGCTTCAAGGCCATCTGCAATCGTGTTGGCTTCTTGATGACGATGCATACCTGTTGCCATCAGCGCGATTTCAGCCAGCAGTTGGCGCGTTTCTCGTTCCATGCTTTACACCTTCTGGAGAATCGACTGCATCACATCTTTAATCGCACGAGTCGTGGTCGCATTGATATTGTAAACAACAGACCATTTGTTGATCGCGTGCTGAAGCTCGGCAAGCTTTGATGGATCATCGGCATTGGTTTCTAGATTCTTGATGGCTGCCGTCACTTCTGTGTTGGCATCTTTCGCTTGTTGTTCTAACTTAGCTTTAACATCATCAAGGTTTACACTGTTACTAGCATCGTAAAATGACATAAGACTTCCTCGTATTTTTTAGTTAGCTTCGTATGATTCAACGACCGCCTGGGCGGCAGTGTAAGCTTCATACTGTTTGAGTAGTAATTGGTACTGCTGTGGTGAGCACCCTAAATCCAACTGACGTTTCACCACCGCTTGTGCTTCTAAGAGCTTGCTCTTAATCTTGTGCACTTCCGCACCGTTTGTGTCGTTATTTAAAATTTGTTCAAGATTTGTCATTGTTCGTCTCACCTTCATATCCAAGTTCTATTGTTATCACCCGCCCGCCTTTAACCAACTCAATACCAGCAGGTGTAACACTGGATATTCGGTAGCCCTGAGGCGTTCTTGCACCGACCATATAGCGAACGTTATCGGTCAGAATCACATATGGAACCTGGCCAAAGTTAACGCTACGAAACGGGAAATCGATGTTGGTGCCTTTATTCACCTTAGGTATGGATTTCAAAACTAAGTACGGTTTCTCACCATATTGTTCCCGGAAGTCTCGGGTCACACCGTAAAATCGAGTCGTTTCGATATCATCAAGCTCACCACGAACTTCGATGCGATCACCGCTGGTGACCAACTGGACTTTTTTCAGTAGCTCCGCATCCGTCAATAACGCTTTTAGCGTATCCATGTAGGCACCCGCTCGCTGCAGTTCAACCTTCCACGCAATAAGACCCGGCACGTCTCGCTCCAAGATTTGTTCAACTTGGTTCCAGCGGCTTGCATCATCGATATAGCCCGTCAGCAGCAGTGTGCCGGTCTCATCGCCATTTTCGACTTTCACTTGGTGATAGCCGAGGTTGCGCAAAATAAATCGAACCCCGCGACGGATTTCTTCCATCGTTCTTAAGTCACTTTTGTAATTGATGCCCAATACATCAATTCGACCAAGCAGATCGAGTTTCTGTGTTCGGTCTTCAACATAGCCCTCTAGGACTGCTTGGCGTGCGGCGGCATTCCATTCCACACGAACGTCGCTAAGTTTGAGCTCGCCTAAGATGTTACGTACCAAAACAATGGGTTCTGCTTCTGTAACAATTTCATTGCCGTTAGCTTGGCTGTACCACATACCGGCAAAAATGACACTCGGGACAAAACTACAAAGCAAAGCGATGAGCGTTGTTTTTTTCCAGCTAGAGCGTTGCACAGCAACCACAGGTGTATTCTGTTGGCTAGATTCGTCGCTGACGTTACTCACAATTAACGCATCTTCCGCGTATCCCAGAGCGAACTTCACAACGCCGACCGAGACAATAGCATGGCGTGACAACTCGATACCATCACCTGCAACAGCGATGTCTTCACTGTTAATATTTGCCTCTTCGCAGCCTCGTAAAATGACCGAGTCTTGCTGGCAAACGAGGGTGAAATGGTTCGCTTCGACCCCAGCATCAGACAGTACAAGATCAGCAATAAAGTCGTCACTGCCAAGCACGAGAGCACCTTCAGGTAAGGTGACTTCTACTCCGGTATGCACGCCTGATAAAATACGAATTTTCCATTGCTGCATCGCGATTAAGACTCCTCTGAAGGGCGCACACACTCACTTTGTGAGTCATCACATTCCAATACTTTCACCCGCCAACCCTTTTGCCCTGTTGGTAATTGGCACTGCGTTAATTGAGACGACTTTTGCTGTGACAATAAGTCTTGTTGATAGCGCTCGGCTTGAACCCTCGATGTGCAGCTATATACTTCCACTACCGATTTAAATTCAGCGCTATTGTTGGAGATGTTGTTAAGCTTGCCGATACTTGGTCGCAAGTCATATTCGTTGCCAATCAACACACTATCGCCAATACCATCCACAACAATTCGAGGTTCTAAAATAAACATTCGTACTGTGCGGCGCTTAGTATTGGTATTACTTCTAAACAGCGCGCCTAAATATGGGATGTCTCCTAGCAATGGCACTTTACGTAACTGATGGCTCACTTCATCTCGGTACACACCACCGATAAGTAAGCTTTGCCCTTGTTTAACCGTCGCTAAGGTGCTGATTTCAGTTTTACGAACGGAAGGAAGGTCATCGACGCCACCATCAGCGATCTTTGCACCGTCTTCGAGATGAAGGCTCAGGTTAATTTCAGGTCGTGCAGCAAATCTATCACCAACGATACGTGGGACAATTCTCAGTAACGTGCCATACGTGACCTCTTCCAGCGCTGCGGTTTCTTTACCAACCAGCTTGACGTAAAACGTGCTGCTGTTGTTCAGTACCGCTTCGACATTTTCCTGAGTTAACAATGTTGGTCTTGAAACCACTTGAGCACTGCCTTTGGATTCCAATAAACGAATTTGAGCCAGCAAGTAATTTAGGTTGGTTGAATCAAGCAAGGACTTAAAGTTCTGTCCACTGCCGAGCGTCACATCCCCCGAATTCACATCACCTGTTGTTTTGATATCGACAATGCGGTTGTTTCCGACAGACACTCCCGCTCGCCAATCCACGCCTAACTGACTTAAATCGTTGGCACTGATATCGACAATCGATAGCGCGACTTCAATTCTTGATTGCGGCTGGTCTAATTGCGCGACCAGTTTACGATAGAGCGGTAATCGTGCTTGAGTATCACGAACGATAATCGCATTAAGGCCCGGCTCTGCTTCAACTGTTGCGCCACCATGAACTGAGGCGGTTTTATTACTTTTTACAGGCGTATCTGGACTGGTAACTTCTTTGCTAGACGCACTCGCCACTTGCGTTTGAACACCAGACACGACCCGTTTTAACACCGATGCGATGCCAGGGACCGTAATTGTCTGATCTCGATATGAAATTTCTCTATCCGTTGCAGAAGCGTACTTCAAAGGAATTATCTCAACGAATAATTCGTCGGTTGAATTCGATTTCTGCAGCAAGCGCGTTTCCAATGCCTCCGCCGTTTGTACCACTAAGTCGACATAACGTGGAGGACCCGCAAGATAGACTAACCCTTTGCTCTCAGCAGCTCTCCAACCATAACGAGAATCCCAAACGCCGGTGGAAATTAACGTACTGCGTAGCTCTCTAGCCGTAAGTAATTCCAATTGAAGTAAACGTGAGCGAGTTTCTGTCGCCTTATAGACATGTAAGACGGCACCATCGAAATACCACATCAAGTTGTACACTTGCGATAAGTAATCGAGGAATTCCGCCGGATCTTCAGGGGTAAAACGCCCATTCACTCGATCGTTGACTTTGTCACTAACAGAAACCGAGACACGATAATTTGCACCGAAGTTATTCAACAACTCTTTTAATGAGTCGTTATCTGCATAGTAGCGGAACGGTTGTTCGGGCCAGTGTAAGTCTGTTGCTTGCGCGTATCCCAAAGGAACAACACTCACTGCGCATAACAATGCCTTTGTTGCAGCACGCCTAATGTTGGGAAAGATTTTTAGCATCATGGTAACCACACTGTATGGTTGATTGTGTGGTTCACACGTTCTTGTTCCAATAATGCAATGTAACGTTCGCATAGGTTGACGTGCTCAGAAAGCAAAGCAGAGAACCGTTCCACCGAACAGTCCTCAACCCTTACTTTACTTTGCAAAATCAATTGCTGATCATCATTGGTTGTCAGTACGCTGCCATCCTCACGAATGGTTTTTAATGAGAGCTGCATGCAACGTTGTAACGCTTGTTCTTGTTGATAATCTAGATGCTCTTTAAACTGGAAGGGTAACGTCGCTTCCCATAAAATCCATGACGCATGTTGCTTGATGGTCAGTGATAACTGGTCAACCTCGATGTTGTAAGAACCATTTTCTGAGGCAATAAAATCCCCTACCTTTAGCGCTTCCGCTAAAGATTTCATCATCTTATCTAACATTTAACGCCCTATTTAGATCTGGCTGAGGTGATTGCAAGCCTGGCCGCACTGACCACTTTGAGTATCAAAATAGTAGTGATCGATATCACCAACAGTGTGCATGTTCTTGAACCATTGCCATACTTTCGCAACCGCATTTTGGTCGTTGTAAACCACATCGCATGCATCCCAAACTTCGTTCAGCTCAGGGGCTTCAAGTCGCACTTCCGAACACCAATTTTTCCACTCAGAAATAAATTGTTCGGTTGTAGAGGTGTACTCCGCGAACCCTTTCAGCTCGTCTAAAGACGGTTGCCACTTCTCAATTAACAAACGATGACATTCAATCACTTGCAACTGTTGTTCGCTTAACGTCCCAAGTTGCTTTTTAAGTTGATGCTGCTGGCTCTTAATAAGATCGAGTTGCTGTTGAACAAAGACGGCACTGGTGTCTTCCCCTGATAGCTTCGACCAATATTCCTTCTGAATATCGAGTTGATTGATAAGTTGTTCAACTTTAATCGAAGCATGAAGAGCACTTTGATCGACTTGTCGGTTAATCCACTCGTTGAGTGATAAATGGAAACAAAGCATCAACGTTTTTGGGACAGCCAAATTAAAGCGAAAGCCCAGACGAGAGTTGATGTAGTCCAGCCTTTGTTCGAACGTTGTGATTGTGCTGCTATCACTGAGCTGCGATCCAATTTCCAAAAATAAACGCATGGCAAACCGGTCTATCGAAGCACCAAGTTTTTGATACGTTTTAACTAACTGGCTAGCGCATAGGCTATCGACGACATTTCTATCCAACAAGCGTTGAAGTAAAGATAACTGCTCATAATTTATGACGCCTTCACTCAACAATTGTCGGTGATTGACGTGCACAACATTGAGATCCTGCGTAGGTTTCGAGGCGCTTTCATAACGAGCTCCTCTTTGTAAAACAGTCACTTTCCGCTGTGTCACTATGCTGTCTGGAAAAAGCGAACGGCGTCGCCAATGCTGCTTTTTCATTTATGTTCGTCTCCGCACCCCTTTCGAACAATCCAGAAAGAAAGAGATGTAATAATTTTTAATCGTTCGTTGTTACACGATACATAATAGAATTTACACTGGTGAGTGACTTTCAAAATTAGTCAGAAAATTTTAGTCCCAAGTCATTTCATTTCGCGATAGCCACTTGATCGTCTCCCGAACGTACGCGGCTTGGGGTCGTTCCAAAACGACGACGGTAACTCTGCGTAAAGTAAGACTGGCTGGAAAACCCTGCCTCCATCGCCACATCTACGATGCTCATCTTGCTCGTCAACAGCAGTTTATGAGCATGCAGTAGTCGACGCTCACTGATCCAAGCTCTTGGAGAAATGCCATAGTGCTCATTAAAAAGCTCTTTAAAAGTGGTTAAGCTGGCACCAAACTCCTGCGCGTAGTCTGTCAACTTCCATTCTTTTAAGTAATGCTGTTCCATAAATCGACGTAACCGTTCCGACGTACGGTTTGTTTGTTGTGACAGCAACGCATACAGTGATTCTCCTCCTTTACTGTGTAGCAAGAGAATGAGTAGTTCTTCGTATTTTAGGCACATAATGGCATCAGGGTACGCTTGTTGCTCAAGCGTCTGCATGCTAGAAAGCACTTGTTCAACGAGTATGTTCAAACCAAAAGTAAACAAACCAGAACAAACTTTGTCTACCTTAGGCAGCATCATCAAGAGATCACTGTGTTTTTGCAGCAACTGACTAACGAGTTCACTGTCGTAAGCAATAATCGACGCTTTGTATGCCCCATCTAGCGGAGAGTACTCTAACAAGTAATCTCCTTGGGATAGAAATACCCCATTTTCTGCAGCAACATCGATTGTGCAATCACCTGTTTGAACTCGAAGCTGACCATTGTGAACGACAACAATGTGAGACTGGTCTGAGTGAAATACTTCGTCAGATTTTTCATAGCAGGAAAAACTACGAATTTTTCGTGAACTCGAGTCGACCCTTTCTGAGTTTAGTTGGCCTGACACATCCATTTTCTACCCTTCATTATTTTGAGTTTCTCAGTGCAAATGTTGAGAAACTTTCAAAGCACTACTTTGATTGTTGTTATTTCTAAGTACTGCTGTATGAATTAAAGAAGCAAAGAAAAGAGCATAGAAGTTCTATCACTTACCATACCCCCCGAATAATTAGCAAATAACCCAAGCATTACCTTTACCTAAAGGTAAAGGTTTGACTTAGTAAATTTCTGCTGTCCGTCTTTATTATTTTTATCAGATAGCGTTTATCATTAGCCAAAACTTAAATATCATTTCGTTATTTAAGTTTGGTTGTTTTGTTATACATTAGAATACAATTAAATAGATTTCGGCATCGTTTCGAGAACAAAATTAAATTTCCAAAATCATAAAAATGTATGTTTTATAGCCTAAACGCCAAGCCAACGTGTTCAAGGAGCGAGATATAATCATAAAAAATACTGTTTTTGCAACAAGTATGAGTCTAAAAAACAACTGACCCGATGACTTCAAAGTCATGTAATTAATGTTTATAAAAGACAACAAATCTTTCACAAAAGGAAAGATATGGTCTTTATTTTTATAAATTAGAAAATTCTAATAAAAATGTAGTACTTAAAATTTTATCTGTTTATTTTTGGAACAAGAATCAAGTTTTCTTGTTTATTTCCCTCAAAAAATAAATAGTTCTTTTCTTTTTCCGCAACGAGATCACCGTTTGAATAAAGCTTTCCAATAATCTTCATTTTTCCTTCACCAGCTTGAATTGGTGCAATTAAAAACGAATACTGCACAGGCAACTGAACACCTTGGTAGCTCTGAGATGCCGATTTAAGACATTGATTATCAATAACTTTACATATTTCCACCTCAAGAGAAGTAATCGAAGGTGGAAAGTAGCCGTCGACAGAAACCCAACCATAGACTGATGCCTGACTCTGTGTATCAAAGCCATCCACCCCATTGACGGACACAGTCTGACTGCACCCACTCAGTATGAATAACCCAATAAAACCAGCCCATATAGAATTGTTCATTATGACCCCATAAACGTATTTTATATAATCTAGCTCATTTGAAATTCACACAATTCTTTATGTAAAAATATAAAAGATCAACTTATATTTATACTACAAGCGGACAATAAATCGCATTTTTCAACAACACGTAGTTAACATGGACTGTAATTTCAAAAACAGTTTCTGCTCTCTTTCATTCCTTCCTTAATTGAAGTTCATTAGAGAAAAAGGATATTCATATATATCATTGCCATCGAGATATGCATCTGAACACACTTACTTTTATCTTTCTATTTCTCTCAACACATTTAAAAGCCAAAATATAATAACAACCGACTAATATTGATAAACATGAAGAGATACATCTAATATTTTCCTTGATAAAATTTCAAAAGGGACTATTCCTATGTCAGCACGCCAAACTATCGATGAGATTTTGCTAAAGTTTGCTCATCAAATAGGCTTGCCTGCACTGCATCTAACGGAAAATGAAGTAAGCTTAGCCTTTGATGATAATCTAAGGGTGCATATCATCTTTCATCCTGAATCGACAACTTTGCAGCTCGAAGCTGAGATTGTTGGCCTTCAAATTGTAAATTCCGATCTCTATCGCTCTTTCTTGGCCTTTAATTATCACTGGCCTGAGCACCAGTTATTTTTTAGTTTAGATAACCACCGACATGTCCTATGTTTAAACCGACTCATTAACATTAGGCGACTGGATTACGAATATTTTGAAACAGCTTTAGCAGAATTGCTGACGCACAGCGAGTCGTGGGAAGCGTTATTGTCTTCTCATGTAACCATTGATGAGGCACCACCGATGCCACAAACTTTAGACTTGAGAGTTTAGGTGTCTTTATGTCCAATGACATCCAATCCACATACACCAATTCATCGGTTCATGACGTTCAACAAGCGCAGCAAAGTGATGCAGTGCCGCAAGGAACGTTTCATGGCCGTAAAGTCACCCTACTCTCCTCATCAGAAAGCAGTATGACGCGAACAAGCTCTAAAAGAGAGCTTGGTGAATGTTTAAATCAATTTGCCAGTCTCGAATCTTGCAATCGCGTTTTGGACTTTGATCCGCAACTCAATATTGACAAGCAAAACGCCGCCGTAGAAAAGCTTATGGAACGAAAAGTGGCGATAATTCAACGTTCCTGATATCACAATATAAGCAGGTTAAACATCTAAGTTAACCTTCAGCCGACAAGCTCACGCTAATAAAAAACCCCGAAGATTCGGGGTTTTGATTCATACTGCTTTTTCTTTATTAATTAATTAGTTTCACTAGAAGAAGCCTAACGGGTCGATGCTGTAGCTAATCAGCAAGTTCTTCGTGTTCTGGTAGTGATCCAGCATCATCTTGTGCGTTTCGCGCCCGATACCCGATTTTTTGTAACCACCGAACGCTGCGTGTGCAGGGTAAGCGTGGTAACAGTTAATCCAGATTCGACCAGCTTCAATATTACGGCCCATACGATATGCGACGTTCGCATCACGTGTCCAAACACCTGCACCTAAGCCATATTCGGTGTCGTTTGCGATTTCCAACGCTTCAGCCTCATCTTTGAATTTGGTGATAGCAATCACTGGGCCAAAGATTTCTTCTTGGAAGATTCGCATCTTGTTGTGGCCTTCCAACATGGTTGGCTGAATGTAGTACCCCTGGTTGATAGACTCTGGCTGTTCTGACACTCCACCACCAAAGACCACTTTTGCGCCTTCTTCACGGCCGATTTCCAGGTAACTTAAAATCTTATCAAACTGTTCTTGAGAAGCCTGAGCACCGACTTGAGTATCGGTATCGAGCGGATTACCTTGTTTAATCAGCTGTGCACGTTCCGTCAGTTTCTCTACAAACTTGTCATAAATCGCTTCATGAACCAGTACGCGAGATGGACAAGTACAAACTTCACCTTGGTTGAAGAAACCAAGTAACGTACCTTCGATACACTTATCAAGATACTCATCTTCGTAATCGAAGATATCTGAGAAGTAGATGTTTGGAGATTTACCACCTAACTCAACTGTCGATGGGATCAAGTTGTCTGCTGCACATTTCAGAATGTGGTTGCCAACTTGCGTAGACCCGGTAAAAGCGAGTTTCGCAATGCGGTTGCTGGTTGCTAATGCTTGACCCGCTTCAGAACCATATCCGTTTACAACGTTGATGACACCAGGAGGAAGAAGGTCACCGATTTTTTCCATCAGAACCAGAATGGATGTTGGGGTTTGCTCTGCTGGCTTCAATACCACACAGCAACCCGCCGCTAGTGCCGGTGCTAGTTTCCAAGCCGCCATCAACATTGGGAAGTTCCACGGAATAATTTGACCCACCACACCAATCGGTTCTGGGAAGTGGTAGCTTGCGGTGTGCTCATCCAGTTCTGCCGCACTGCCTTCTTGTGCGCGAATACAGCCAGCGAAGTAACGGAAGTGATCCACTACTAAAGGTAAATCTGCCGCCAAGGTTTCGCGAACTGGTTTGCCGTTTTCCCAAGTTTCTGCAACTGCAAGCTCTTCTAGATGCTGCTCAATACGGTCAGCAATTTTCAGCAAGATGTTCGAACGTTCTGTCACGCTGGTTTTGGCCCATTTTGCTCTGATGTTGTGCGCGGCATCCAGTGCTAAATTAATATCTTCCTCGCCAGAGCGAGCAACTTTACAATACGCTTGTCCGTTGATTGGTGAGATATTGTCAAAGTACTCACCACCCGTTGGTTTTACCCATTCCCCACCGATAAAGTTATCGTAATGCGATTTAAAGTTAACAATGGCATTTTCACTACCTGGCTGTGCATAGATCATAACTCTTCCTTTTGTTTCTCGTTCAATGTGTTATTGCAGTGTCGTATCGCACTGTTCACAAAGAGCATTACGCAAGTCACACGCCAACTACGCCACACTTGTTGTTAATTAAATGTAAAACTATGATTACCAAGCGATAACAAACCAAGTGAGCGATGTTTGAGCGGATGTATGGTGTAAACACCAATGTTCAAGTGTTCCAAAATGGTACACCCTCACTGTGACAAAATGGTACAGTCATGGAACTTCAACACATTAGCGATAACAATTGGCTTTCAACTTCATGGGTCAGAAGTGAACAAGCGGGTTTAAAACAGCGTCGACGCCCTGAAGATATTCGAGTAACGCCAGCAACGCTCCAAGATAGGCGTCACCAACTCAACTTTTTGCTAGAGGCAGTCACTCAATTTGCGCTCCCTTTGTTTAATCAGCTATTTGCTCATAGCGACAGTCGCTTAATTTTGACGGACTCAGATGGTGTCATCATCGGCAGTTGGGGACAGCCTAGATTTCGTGAAAAGTTGACGGAAATCTCGCTAAGCTCTGGAGCATGCTGGCAAGAAAAGGTCAAAGGCACCAACGCGATTGGTACAGCTTTGGTTGAAGCAAAGCCCGTTTCTGTTATTGGTGATCAGCACTTTATCCAACACCATCGTTTTATTAGCTGTTCGGCTAATCCTATTTTCGATCATCTTGGTAACCTCATTGGCGTATTAGATATTACGAGCGAGCAAAAGAGACATGACTTCTCAACTCAAGTACTAGTACAAAACATGGTCCAGCAAGTGGAGAATCAACTACTTAACTTGATTCCACAAGGGCATATTCGTGTGGATTTAGCGTGCGAAAAAGGTTTACTGAATAGTGGTTGGCAAGGAATTATCATTGCAAATGAAGACGGACAAGTTTTGGCTCACAATCAAGTAGCCTCTCAACTTTTTGCGCAAAAAAGTATCATTGGGCAATCCTTAGACGACATTCTATCCACTCGGGGAAATGAGCACCCTTTCGTTTTCAAAACAAAACCGCTTACCGATAAAGATAGCAAGGTCAAGTCTCGTGCTGTAGCGGCGTCCAATGATCTTCATTATGGCGACTCCGCTGTTGAGCACTGTTGGCAGCAAGCCAATCGCGTCATCGATAAAGACATCAGTTTGTTGATTCTCGGAGAGACTGGTGTTGGCAAAAACGAGTTTGTGAAAGCACTCCATAAAAACAGCCAGAGAAAAACGGGACCGTTAGTTTCCGTCAACTGCGGAGCGCTACCAAAAGATCTGGTTGAATCTGAATTATTTGGCTACGTAGCCGGTGCCTTTACTGGCGCAAACAGCAAAGGCTATCAGGGAAAAATTCGCCAAGCACACAAAGGGATTTTGTTTCTAGATGAAATCGCAGATTTACCCTTGGAAGCTCAAAGCCGATTGCTCCATGTATTGCAAGATAAAACCGTGCTTCCCGTGGGTTCCAACCAAAGCATTCAAGTCGATACGCAAATCATTGCAGCCACGCATAAAGATCTGGAACATTTGGTCAGCGAAGGATTGTTCCGACAAGATTTGTATTATCGCCTTAATGGCTTGATCATTGAGCTACCTCGCTTTGAGGAACGTGATGACAAACGACAACTGATTGAGAACATTCATCGGCGTCACGCCGAATCTGAACAACAGCTTTGCCCTCACCTCCTTTCTCTGATGCTGTCTTACTCATGGCCAGGAAATTTGCGTGAACTCGATAGTTTAATCAAAGTATCCGCCTTAATGGCGCAAGGTGAAGAAATATTGGAACTCACACACGTCCCAGCCCACCTAAGTAAGAAACTAAGCCAAGCTCAAGAAGGAGCAGCATCGGCTGAACCAACTTCAGAACTGCGTGCAACCGTCGAAGATAAGTTGCTCAAAACATATCAAGCCAACCAGGGGAACATTAGCAAAACGTCTCGTATGCTTGGTGTGAGCCGAAATACCATTTACAGAAAATTGAAAAGCCTTGGCATATTAAGTTAATTTACGACCTCAGATATAAAAAGAGCACCGTTGCGGTGCTCTTTCTCTTTGAAACCTAGCTTACAGGCCGCCTTGTTGTTGTGCCTGTTTTACTAATGCCTGACGTTGAGTTTCCTTCTCAGAGATCACTTGATTGTCCTTGTGCATTTCCTGTTCCAATTCTGCTGGAATGAAAACAAAGTACTTGTTAAGAGTCATCTTAGAACCTCAATTTGCTGTGTTAATTACCTTCTTGGTCGACGTAAACAAAACCAGAAAAACATGTTTTACTGGATCCTTGTTGCTAGTTTCAAAAAATAAAGGATGTTCATATAATAAACATCCTCCATGTGGGCGCTAATTATAGGCGTAGTTTAAAGGCTTACCTAGCACTCTTTTTCACCTTTTGTGCAATCTGAGTTTCGATCGAAAAACGGGTTTAATTGCCCGTAGTTACTAAGGTATTGTTAAAAAGAGAAAAAAGCTTTTACTGTAACTGACGACAGGGATGAGCTTACGAGTGTAGGTTCACTTGCAATTGTGTATCGTAGAGTTCGAATACGATAATAATAACGCTACATGCCCTTAATCTGCGTAGTTAAAAACTTTGAAGTGATAGACAACCGAAGTCATATCTGTGCAACTCAGTTTAACGATTTGTCTACCAGTTCAATATTTCACCTTTTTTGAGAAATCTTTAGCCACTTTTTTGTGTGAAACGCCCCAAAAGAGCAGACAATTAAAAGTGTGGCATATGACCACAATTGTCTATCCCCACTTAGCTTCGGGAGGCGTTTATGAAAAGTAACAAACTTGGCCATGTGATGTCTTTCAGCAGGATGTTTTCCTTCATCGCATTCTTGACGGCCACATTCGCATGGATTCTCAGCATGTACGCCCTATTTACTGTTTCTTTAGTGGCTCTTGTGGTCAGTGCAATTCTCTACCTAAAGGACAGGTTTTATCAAAGCAAGAAAACGACCACTGAAAAGAGCGCCTAGGCGCTCTTGAAGTTCCGTAAAAGCAAACACAAAAAAGGATGCCACTTGGGCACCCTTTTACTTTGATCAGCTTACTGACCGCGGATTAAACGTCGTAAGTTGTGGACGCTGTGTCGCCGCCTGTACCAGTCCAGTTAGTGTGGAAGAATTCACCACGTGGACGGTCAATACGCTCATAAGTGTGAGCACCGAAGTAGTCACGTTGAGCTTGAAGCAGGTTCGCTGGTAGACGAGCTGTCGTGTAACCGTCTAGGAAAGATAGCGCAGAAATCGTACATGGCATTGGGATACCAGACTCTAGAGATTTCGCTGCTACTTTACGCCATGCTGCTAGGCTGCCTTGTAGGATGTTTTTGAAGTACTCATCAGAACCAAGGAATGCGATGTCTGGGTTCGCTTCGTACGCATCACGGATGTTGCCTAGGAACGCAGAGCGGATGATACAACCACCACGCCACATTAGTGCTACGTTACCGTAGTTTAGGTCCCAACCGTTTTCGTTCGATGCTTCGCGCATTAGCATGAAGCCTTGAGCGTAAGAGATGATCTTAGAAGCTAGTAGCGCTTGACGTAGTGCATCAACCCACTCTTGCTTGTCGCCTTCAACTGGAGTGATTGTCTTACCGAATAGAGATTCAGCTTCAACACGTTGGTCTTTCAGTGCAGATAGACAACGAGAGAATACAGACTCAGAGATAAGTGTTAGTGGAATACCTAGGTCTAGTGCGTTGATACCAGTCCATTTACCAGTACCTTTTTGGCCTGCTGTGTCTAGGATCTTTTCAACGAGAGGCTCACCGTCTTCATCTTTGTAGCCAAGAATGTCAGCCGTGATTTCAACAAGGTAGCTGTCTAGCTCAGTCTTGTTCCAATCAGCGAATACTGCTTGCATCTCGTCTGCAGACATACCAAGACCGTCTTTCATGAACTGGTAAGCTTCTGTGATAAGCTGCATGTCACCGTATTCGATACCGTTGTGTACCATCTTAACGAAGTGACCAGCACCGTCGTTACCAACCCAGTCACAACATGGCTCACCAGCGTCAGTTTTCGCAGCGATACCTTGGAAGATAGGCTTAACCGCTTCCCATGCTTCAGCAGCACCGCCAGGCATGATAGATGGACCGAAGCGCGCACCTTCTTCACCACCAGATACACCAGTACCGATGAAGTGGATACCTTTTTCACGTAGTGCAGCAACACGACGGTTTGTATCTGGGTAGTTAGTGTTACCACCGTCAATAATGATGTCGCCTTTGTCTAGCAGAGGTACTAGCGCTTCGATGAACTTGTCTACAACGTCACCAGCGCGAACCATCAACATTACTTTACGCGGCGTTTCTAGCTTCTCTACTAGTTCTTCTAGAGAGTATGCACCGATGATGTTCGTGCCTTTTGCTGGACCTTCCAGGAACTCGTCTACTTTAGCAGCAGTACGGTTGTGAGCAACCACTTTAAAGCCGTGATCATTCATGTTTAGGATAAGGTTTTGACCCATTACTGCTAGGCCAATTACACCGATATCACCTTTCATTGTTTCTCTCCAATTTTATTTCATCGACGAGCAGCGTCTTAAGCAATTTTTGCTGCCGCGTCTAAATCTAAATACCATTCCGTTAGGCCCGATTTCGCTTGAATCTTAGCCGCTGGGTATGGCAGTGCGTGTGCTGGTGAACTGTTAATTTCTTCAACAATGTCCGCTTTTCCTGCACCAAGCACTAAGTAACTAATGCGTTTCGCTGCTTCTAATACGCGTGCGGTTTTCGACACACGAAGTTGGCCCGATTCAGGATGCGACGCCACAAGAGATAGGTTCGCATCATCATAATTCGTTTGGCCAGGGAACAGAGAAGCTGTATGACCATCTGCACCAACGCCTAATAAGATCCAGTCAAACACAGGTGTGCCGTTTTCATTCGGGATTACCTCTGCCATCTCTTTTGCAAAGCGCTCGGCTTCTGCTTTAGGCTCATCTTCGCCACGGATGCGGTGAATGTTTTCTGCAGGAATATTTACTTGGCTAAACAACAACGTGTTCGCTTCACCGTAGTTGCTTTCTGCGTCGTCAGGGGCAACACAACGTTCGTCACCCCACCAAAAGTGGAGGTTTTCCCATTGAATGGAGGTTGCGTAAGCCTCTGAAGCCAGTAGTTTAAACAGCATTTTAGGAGTGCTGCCGCCAGAAAGAGAGATGTGAACAGGTCTGCCCATTTCGCTAAACGCTTTCATATCGTTAGCTAGGCTTTCAACTACCTGTTCTGCTGTTTGGTAGATCTTATGGTTGATCATAGTTCACAGTAATCCGTATCTGTTAAGTTTTTACATGGGAAACGCCAAGCACGGCCATCACGCTGTAACAAGTCATCTGACTCTTTAGGTCCCCAAGTGCCGCATGCGTACCCGAAGAGGGATTGTGGATCTTGCTTAAAATCTAAGATTGGCTGTACGTATTGCCAGCACGCTTCCACCGCGTCACTACGTGCAAATAGCGTAGCATCACCATTCAAAGCATCAAGTAGAAGACGCTCGTATGCCGTTAGCATTTGCGTTTCTTGCAGGTCAGCGTAATGGAAGTTCATTTTCACTTCCTTCGCTTCAAAGCCTGCGCCTGGCTCTTTCAAGCCAAAGCTCATTTGAATGCCTTCGTCTGGTTGAATACGAATGATCAGCTTGTTTTCTGGTGCGTTTTGACCAAACACAGGATGCGGTGTTTGTTTAAAGTGGATAACCACCTCAGTAACGCGTGTTGGAAGACGCTTACCAGTACGCACGTAAAATGGCACGCCATTCCAACGCCAGTTGTTGATGTACGCTTTCAAACCGATGTAAGTCTCTGTACGAGAATCGTCTGCAACTCCCGGCTCTTCACGGTAGCCGCGTAGGCTTTGCCCACGAACTTCAGACGCCGTGTATTGGCCTAATACTAGGTCATTGCGCAGAGCGTTTTCGTCTAATGGCTTTAAGCATTGAAGCACTTTTACCACTTCATCACGCATCGAGTCTGCATTGATTTGCGCTGGTGGTTCCATACCTACCATTGCTAATACTTGTAGCAAGTGGTTTTGGAACATGTCGCGCACAGCGCCAGAGTTGTCGTAGTAACCACCACGCTCCTCTACGCCAAGGAATTCTGCGCCTGTGATTTCAACGTAATCAATGAAGTTACGGTTCCAAAGCGGCTCAAACATCGCATTAGAGAAACGAAGCACAAGTAGGTTTTGTACCGTTTCTTTACCTAAGTAATGGTCAATTCGGTAGATTTGATGCTCTTGGAAGTGCTCGTGAATTTCTTTGTCCAGAATACGCGCCGATTCAAGATCATAGCCGAATGGTTTCTCAATGATCAGGCGTTTCCAGCCATCCTCTTCACTGTTAAGACCATGTGCTGCAAGACTTGCAGGGATCACACTGTATAAACTTGGTGGGGTTGCTAAGTAAAAAAGCGTATTGCGTTGCTCGAAATGATATTCGTCCGCAAGTTGGTCTAAGCGAGAAGATAGCTTACCGTAATCTTGTGTGTCAGAAGTATTAATTGCTTGGTAGTGCAGATGGTTAATAAATGCATCAAGCGTTTCTGGCTCAGTCTTTTCCATTTCCTGAAGCGATTTTTTCAGCTTCGCGCGGTAAGACTCATCACTGTATTCAGTGCGACTTACACCCAGAATGGCAAAATTCTCTGGAAGCTGCTTGTTCGCGTAGAGGTGGTATAAAGCAGGAATGAGCTTACGGTACGTAAGGTCACCTGAAGCACCAAAAATAACGATGCTGCTGTTTTCTGGTATTACCATCATCTTTCCCTTAAAAACGAGGTACTTATTGTGTGCCCGGATACGGCTAGAGAATGAGCCAACCCTATCAATGGCACCTCAAAATAGAAAATTGGTCTTACCTATTACGTTGATAGGTAAAGTCTATGGGCCCAAAGAACCTCAAGAAGTTGCATTTCCGATTCTTGGAAACACGACGTATTGAGGTCATTTAAGTCACTTATGTCTCAAAAGTACACACTGTACTCGCTGGAGGAGAGTCCGACACGGGGCAATATTGTCTACGACTATTTGATTTACATCAACACTTGCCAGTGCAAACGTTTAAATAAGTTGCACAAAACGTCATAAGCGATTGTATTTTATTGATAAAAAAAGTTTCATCTGAACGCTCCAGAATTTAAGCAAAAACTCTAATATGGGCAATAATTACTCATACTTGCAATCCATTACAGTTTTATCGTGATCTGTGTTACTTACTTTTTATTTCATCATCCTATTGATAATGATACTCAATTAAAGATAATGAAATCACTATTAATGTGAAAGTAGAACGCCATGAAATCAAGCGCCATTAACCCACACCCCATAAACCGAATACAATCGGTGCTTGACTACATTCACACCAACTTAGACAGCACTCTGAGCGTAGATGAAATATCGAAAGCAAGTTGTTGGTCTCGCTGGCAACTGCAACGCGTATTTCAACAACACACTGGCATATCCGTCGCTCACTATATCAGAGAGCTTAAACTTAGCCTTGCGGCTGAGCGCTTAATCCATACTTCTGACCGCTCGTTAGATATAGCGATAGAAATGGGATTTACATCTGAACACGCATTTAGCCGAGCGTTCAGGAATATGTTTTCAAAAAGCCCCCGCGAATATCGAAAAACGCAACAACTCTCCGGGTTGAGGCAACCTTTGACGCTGCGTAAGACACCAGAAGAAGAGAAAAAACATCAGCGCTTTATTGAAGTTCGAATAGAAACAAAACCGGCTTTTGAACTTGCTGGTTATCATGAACCTATTCACGGATTGTTTTCCGCTACGCCCAATTTCCAATCCAAAGTACCGTCACTTTGGTCACGTCTTTATTCATCTGAAAACCTTAACAATTCGGAAAGTAGTTACTTTGGCGTGATTGATGTGACTCAAGCGTATTCAAACAACCAACAACTTGAGTATTGGGCAGGTTATGAGTGCAGTCCAACAGCAAACGCACCAAGATCAACGAACTCTTCCAACTCGGGGTTAGACCTCTTGGCTGTTCCAGAGCAAACCTACGCCGTCATTACACACATAGGCAAAGCATCAGAGCTCGCCTCAACGCTGGAATGGTTTATTTTACATTGGCTACCCTACTCTAATTATCATGCTATCGATGGTTATGAGTTAGAGCTTTATCCAGAAGGTTATGATGTTGATAGCGAACAAGCACAAATGCAGTATTGGATTCCTGTCGAGCCAAACGACGCGCTATCTTTAAAACCTAAGAACAGAAGAATAAGTTCCAAAGATTAGTGTTTTGCACCAAATTGTTAACTTTTCCTATTTCTTTGAATATAGAATACAAATAACAATCATTATCAATAAATAGAAAAAGTAGTGGAATTTATAAATATGGAAAGTCCGATTCGATTTCATCGTTCAGCGGTTGCTATCGTCGTATCCGCATTGCTCGCTGGCCACGCCAATGCGACTGAGAGCATATCCCAACACGAAACGATTACGGTGCTAGGAGAAACATACCGAAACACCGCAACTAAAACCGTTTTAGAACCGGAGGAAACACCGCAAGCGATCACGGTAATCACTAAAGATGACATGGACCTACGCGGCGTAAACTCGGTGAGCGAAGCATTGCGTTATGCGCCTGGCGTAAATACAGAATTGCGTGGTGGTGCCGTTTCCCGACTTGACCTATTCAATATTCGTGGTTTTATTAACTACACCAACTTTTATGATGGTCTTCCTTTGCTGTACAACGGTTGGAACCTTCAACCGCAGGTCGATTCCGTTGCTCTTGAGCAAATCGAGGTTTTTAAAGGGCCAACGTCTGTTCTTTACGGCAATATTCCACCAGGAGGTATGGTCAACATTATCGCCAAGGCGCCTCAGTCAACACCCTCGCACTCTGTCTCGATTAGTACAGGGACTAACAGCCTAAAAGAACTGACGTTCGACACCACAGGACAAATTGGTGATTCTAATGTTGATTACCGTATCGTCGGCCTGGCAAAACAGCGAGATGGTCAAGCCGATACGTCTGAAGACGAACGTTATGTACTCGCCCCATCTTTCAATTGGCAAGCGACAGAAAGCACATTAGTGAACGTGAATGTTTACTATCAAAATGATCCATCAGCAGGTATCTACACGACTGTGCCTGCATCTGGCTCAGTGATTAAAAACCCACTTGGCTCGATGTCACCAAGCACCTATTTGGGGGATGAGGACTGGAACACTTACGAACGCGAAGTTCTGATGATGGGTTACAAAGTCCAACACGACTTTAACAACAATTGGCAATTTCTACAGAATGCCCGCTACATGACCGCCGATGCCTATCAGGAAAACACATATAACGGTGCACTTGAAGCGGATAACCGTACCGTTGGTCGAAATGCCTATTTAACCGATGAAAAGTCCAAATCCTTTGTGATTGACAACCAACTATCTGGCTACATTAAAACAGGAAATTTTGAACATAACTTATTGTTCGGGCTTGATTATCAGTATCTAGACTCAGATGTAAAATACAAAGACACGCTTGGGTATTCGCTAACTCAGGACATTTTTAATCCTGACCACAACAGCATTGATCGTAATGCACTGAATTTCCAATACAAACAAAACTTGGATATCAAAACGAAGCAGATTGGCGTTTATTTCCAAGATCAAGTTCGTTACGACCAACTTGTAATGATTGCAGGTCTTCGTTGGGATAAATACGATTCAAATACAGACGCCGTTAGCGATTATCTAGGAACAGTATCCAACAGCAAGGAAGAGTTAGACGATACCAACGTATCTTTCCGAGTCGGTGGTTTATATGAGCTAGACTTTGGTCTCTCGCCATACCTTACTTACTCGGAAAGTTTTGAGCCAATTGCGGGTGCCGACTCTTCTGGTAAAGCATTTGAGCCATCAACCGGTCATCAATGGGAGTTAGGCTTTAAATACGCACCATTATCTGGTGATATCTCAGGTAGCTTAGCACTCTTCCATATTACGAAGAAAAACGCGATCTTGACCGATCCGAATAATCCATATGCACCGAACTATCAAGCGGGCGAAGTGGTATCACAAGGTATTGAACTTGAGGCAAAATGGCAAGCCACAGCACAAGCTGATTTCACTCTAGGCTATACATATACCGATATGGAGATTACCGAGGACAGTTATTACAACCAAGAAGGTAAAACGCCGGTTTGGGTACCTGAGCAAACGGCCTCTCTATGGGCCAATTACTTCTTTGAAGGAAATCTTTCAGGCCTTCGTACCAGTGCTGGCGTTCGCTATGTCGGGGAAGCACAAATTGATGCACAGAATAGTCAAAAAGTACCGGACTACACCTTGTTTGATTTGGCAGCAAGTTACGATTTCTCAACGGTATCTGAATCAATGAAAGGGGCTAGCGTCACGCTTTCTGCAAGCAATCTATTCGATAAAGAATACTATTCTTGTTACGACAAAAATAACTGTTGGTTTGGCGCTGAGCGCTCTATCGAAGCGAAGTTAGAATACAACTTCTAACCTCTTAGAGCGGAACAGCAGTAATTTGTAAAGCGATGGTTTCTACAATAAGCCATCGCTTTTTATTTTGCATAGAGCATCAATATAAACGCTACCGCGTCACTTTTTTATAGCACCTTTCTGGCCTACCTACCGACCCATAGTTTAAATCAGCCTCTAGTTCACCAGTGCTGATCAGATACTCCAAATAGCGCCTCGCCGTTGTTCGGCTCACTCCGATTTTTTCACCTGCCTCATCAGCGGTCAGCGCACTGCCATTTGGGAACAACTCTCTGATCTTGTCTAGGGTTACACCATCAATCCCTTTTGGTAATCGGTTCGGCAAGTTGTCTTGATTGGCGTGAGACTGCAGCATTTTATCAACGAGGTTCTGATCCAAACTCTCTACGATGTCTAGTTGTTGGCGTTGGGACACATACTTTTTCAGTGCGGCATCTAAACGTGGAAACATCACTGGTTTTAACAGGTAATCGACAACGCCACCCCTCATCGCCTGTTGTAACGTATCGACATCCCTTGCGGCTGTAATCAAAATGACATCACACGTTTGGTTACTTGCACGCAGTGTATTTAGTATCTCAAGCCCTGTGCCATCGGGAAGATAGACATCCATCAATAGTAAATCTGGCTTAAGAATGTCGAGTTGCATTTCCGCTTCCATTCTCGTGGTCGCAATTCCGACCACTTCCAAACCTGTCAGTTGGCTTAAGTATTTGTGGTGAAGCTCAGCAATAGCCAGATCATCTTCAATGATCATTACGCGAGTCGCCATACTCATAATTGTTCTTCCTTGGGTAAATACACCGTTATTCTTGTCCCATAATTTGTATTGGGTATCATCTCAACATGGCCGTGATATCGAGTAGCAAGCTGATTGACAAGGTGCAAACCAACACCTCGATTTTGACGAGATTTCGTTGAAACGCCTTTTGTAAATAATGTTTGTGGATCCATTGTTTTTGGGAGGCCACAACCATGATCTATCACCTCAAGTATCACTTCATTTCCGTAATCGCTAACGGACACATCAATGTTTCTGCGTTCTGACGCAACATTTGATTCATCGCGAATTGAAGTTAACGTGGCATCGAAAGCGTTATCAATCAAATTACCCAAAATTGTGACAAGGTCTTCCGAATTTAGCCACTCAGGTAGGGGCTCCAGACGACTGCCTTCCTCAACCACCAGTTGTAAGCCTAACTCGCGAGCACGTTCAGTTTTTCCAAGCAACATACCTGCAATTAGCGGGTCCTTAACGGTATCTCTTAAAAACTCAATCATTGCTTGATAGTGTGCGGTTTCTTGTCCAATTAACTTTTGCACCGCATCAAGCTCACCCATTTGTACTAGCCCACTAATGGTGTTGAGCTTATTTCGATGTTCATGGGTTTGCGAACGTAACAAATCTGCATATTCCTTGGTTTGTGATAGCTGCTCGGTTAGATCATTGATTTCATCCCTTAAACGGAAACTCGATACCGCCCCCACGATTTTTCCATCAACATAAATTGGAGAGCGATTTGCAATCAGGCGCTTATGATTAAGGAATATTTCAATATCATGATCTTCCTGCCCGCTTTCTAACACTGTATATAGGTCGCTATCACGCAGCGTATCAGTCAAAGGTTTATTGAGCGCTGATTCTCTATCAATACCGAGAATCTGGCAGGCACTACGATTTATCGAGCGAAGTATCCCTTGGGCATCAATGCTTAACACGCCCTCTTTGATAGTGCTCATCGTCACTTCTAATTCGCCGTACAACCGCCCTATCTCTTCAGGCTCAAAGCCTAAAATGGCGCGCTGAAACTTTCTCGACGCATAATTGGATACAACGGCATTAGCGACGACAACTACGATGACCATTAAAATCAAAAAGGCCAAAAATGGTTCGATGCGGTCTTGCAGTCGGTCGAGCAAATAGCCAACTGAAACCACACCAATAATGTTCCCTTGCTCGTCAAAAATCGCAGCTTTACCACGAACTGAATAACCTAACGAGCCCTGTGCCGTCGAAACATAAGACAACCCCTGTTCTAGCGCTCGACGATTGTCGCCACCTCTCATTGGCTTGCCCAACCGCTCATCAACAGGGTGGATTAAGCGTACTCCCTTATGGTCGCCAATAACGATGAATGCAGCACCTATGGCTTCGGTTAATTCTCTAAAGCGAAGTTGGTATGGCTGGGGGTTTTGGGTTTCGATCATTTCACGAACAACCGCTGAGTCCGCTAAAAAACGGGCAACACCCAGTGCTTTTTCTCCCATTTCTTGCTCTTGATTGATTTTGAGATAAGTGAACCCTGCGGCGACAAGCAATAACAGCTCTATCAACCCCGATAGCGTCATGATAATGAGCATCCGCTTACGAAAGCTGATGGTTTTCCAACTCATTGATACATCCTTGTGATTCACTCTTGAGCGTAACGTTAACACTCAGTTAACAGCATGACGTTGTCGCGGTGATAAATCTGTGAGGAAGACAAGCAAACCGCAGAGTTTACGGTTAATTAATCGACGAGCTGAAACATAAAATTACAACCATTCACCAAATTTAGCATTCCTCTCTGATACTCAATTCCATACATAAATTGCCCTTAAAATCATGATCGTGATCACATCGATTTTAGCGGTTTTTGAGGCGTTTTTAGACTTTACAACGTATAATTTTTAATCAACGAAACCAATGAGAGTTTCGGTTTGAAAGCAGTGAAGCTGGAAGTCTATTAAAAGCTCAACATTGATGTCAGTGGTTTGGACACAAATAAAACAAAATACAAATACTGACTATATGACAAACACTTAGACACCATCTGAAAACTGGAAAACTATAAACAGAGGTGCATTTATAGTTAGAAGGAACACCAAACATGGAACGCGATACCTTTGGAATATGCCTGAATAAGGCGATGCTGTCAGAGAATATGTATTCAACATTTACACACGTCAGGGCTTATGAAAAAAACGGAGGCGGTACTTCTGATCTCAAAGTCCTGTTATCGTTCCCTCAAATGAGTGGAAAAGATCTATTGAATACGATGCGAGGTTCTCGTCAGCTCGAGTGGAGAGCGGAGTTTCACTGTCCATATACGAAATAAATTTGTAACATCTCCCGCGCCCAGCACAAATATAACTGGGCGCATACTACTGCCCAATTTTCCCTCCTACTTAACACGCAGTTACGAATCCTTTATATTAGAGCTAATACTCTACGACAAAGCAGCCATTATGAAAAAAACAGGAAAGTTTTGGATACTGGGCTTACTTAGCAGCTCGATTTCCCTTACCTGTCATGCGGCACCGATCACTTTTGATACCGCATGGCAGCTATTGCTAGAAAACAACTATTCTCTTAAAGCTCAACGCTCAAACGTCGAGAACTACCAATACCAAGAGAGTGCCACCAGCAATCTCAACTTACCTCAGGTTACTATTGGCGCGAATTACACGCGTTTAGATACCGATATCACGCTGTCGGGAAAACAGATCCTAGACAGCACAGGAGCACACATTAACGTACCTCCTGCTTTTCAGCCTATTTTTGGTGCCTTAGCTAATACCACTTCGACCATAACCGAGCGCGATATTTTCTCTTCGTCTATTCGTGCCATTTGGCCAATTTTTACTGGTGGTCGAATTTCTGCGGCTCAATCAGCAGCAGAAGGCAAAACGGATGAGGCGAAAAGTCAGCTTCTAATGGAACAACAAGCGCGTTTTGAAGATTTATCGAAGTACTACTTTTCTGTCGTACTGGCAAAGGAAGTACTCGCAACGCGGCAAGCGGTTGAAGCAGGGCTAAAAAAGCATCGAGATTTTGCCATTAAGCTTGAAGAGCAAGGACAAATCGCGCACGTTGAGCGCCTGCAAGCCGAGGCTTCTTTAGATAAAGCATCCGTAGAAACACGTAAAGCTGCCAGCGATTTGAGTATCGCTCAGGCTGCATTAGGTAAATTACTCGCACAAGATGACGCCGTAGAGCCCGCTGAATCTTTGTTTATCAACGACAGTCTTCCCCCTCTTACCGCTTTTGTCGATCAAACGTTGCTTACCTATCCGGGGTTAGAACTTCTGAGCGCTAAACACAAACAAGCCTCTAGCTTAATCAAAGCAGAAAAAGGGAAATACTACCCTGAAGTTTATCTTTACGGCGACTACAGCTTGTATGAAGACGATTCTCTCGCAAGCCAAATGAAGCCTGACTGGTTAGTTGGTGTTGGTGTCAGCATTCCACTGATTGAATCATCAGGGCGAAGCGAAAAAGTCAAAGCCGCTCAAAGCGTCGTCTCGCAGGTCGACTCATTAAAGTCCCAAGCCAAACAAGACTTATCGCTGTTAGTCCAAAAGACATACTTGGAGGCTCAGCAAGCCATTGATGAAGTACAAGGGCTCGCATCTAGCATTGAACTCGCTAACGAAAACCTGCGCTTGCGTGAAAAAGCATTTACTCAGGGTCTGTCGTCTTCTCTGGATGTTGTGGATGCACAACTTTATGTCGCGAGTATAGAAACACAACGTTCAGCGGCGCGTTTCCGCTATTTAATATCTTTAACCAAGCTACTCGCATTGAGCAGTGAAATGAACAGCTTCGAACAATATCAAAATACCGCTTATATCCCTGCTTCAACATCCAAAGAGGTGAAATAAATCATGGCAGCTAAATCACTAAAACCCGTTTTACTCTCACTTTGTGCTTTGGGTGTTGCCTCTTGGGTTGGGTATCAATTTTACCAAGCCTATCAACCAGAACCGATCCGCTTACAGGGATTAATTGAAGCCCAACAATACAGCATTTCCTCAAAAGTTCCAGGGCGTATTGATGAGGTAATGGTACGTAAAGGCGACGATGTAGAGAAAGGTCAGCTTATTTTTACCCTTCATAGTCCTGAAATTGAAGCGAAGTTAGAACAAGCAAAAGCAGGTGAAAAAGCGGCGGACGCCTTAGCTCAAGAAGCTGAGAAAGGCGCACGTGAGCAACAAATCCAAGCAGCAAAAGATCAGTGGATGAAAGCCAAAGCCGCTGCGAATTTAATGGAAAAAACCTACAATCGTGTGAATAACCTTTATAACGATGGCGTTGTTGCAGAACAAAAGCGCGATGAAGCTTTAACTCAGTGGCAAGCAGCGAAATACACAGAAAGTGCTGCGTTTCAAATGTACGAAATGGCAAAAGAAGGCGCTAGAAGTGAAACCAAAGTGGCTGCGGCGGAAAAAGCGCGCATGGCATCAGGTGCCGTAGCCGAAGTAGAAGCGTACGCGAAAGATACTCAGATCTACAGCTGGTTTGACGGCGAAGTCTCTCAAGTTCTACTTCAAAGTGGTGAATTAGCACCTCAGGGCTTCCCGGTTGTTACTGTGATAGATACAGAAGATGCCTGGGCGACACTTAATGTGCGTGAAGATTACCTTCAACACTTTAAAAAAGGAGCAACCTTTGATGCCTATTTGCCTGCCTTAAATAAAAATGTTGAGTTCAAAGTAACGCATGTTGCCGTTATGGGTGACTTTGCAACGTGGAGAGCAACCGATGCTTCTCAAGGTTTTGATCTTCGTACCTTTGAAGTAGAAGCTCGTCCAGCTCAACCCGAACCTGAACTGCGTATGGGAATGAGTGTTGTCGTTGAACTTTAATCACAACCACTAGGTTAATGCTATGACGATTAAGATTTCACAGCGGCATATCTTACGACGAGACAAGTGGTTGCTTTCGTGCCTTACTTGGATACCGATTTTGCTCGCGATGATGATTTGGGGAGTGTTCTCTGCGGGCATTGCCCGGGATCTGCCAATCGGTGTGGTTGATCTACAACATTCCCAACTTTCTCGAAAGCTCATTCAATCTTTGGATGCGTCGTCGAGTCTGGCTGTTAACTATCACTACACCAGTGCAAGCGAAGCAAAAAATGCGATGATTGAAGGCGATATCTACGCTTACGCGGTCATCCCATCTAAGTTCGACCAAGACATTCTCCAGCACCGCCAACCTCAACTTTCTGTCTTTTACAACAGTCAGTACATTTTGGTAGCGAAACTGATCAACTCTGCTGTTGCGCAAGCACAAGGCTATTTCGACGCTCAGGTTGAAGTAATGGGCAACTTGGCTAAGGGTAACACCACAACGTTAGCAGCGGCTGGACAGGCTGTACCCGTGTCAACACAAATAACCGCATTATTTAACCGTAACAATAACTACGCACAATTTTTGGTAACGGCTATCGTGCCAGCCATTTGGCAAATATGTATTGTAGTAAGCACTATTTTGATTCTTGCCGCGCACTTTCGCATTTATGGTGGAAAGAATGGCTTTGCATTTTGGGGCGAAAAGCCATACGCCAGGCTCACTACCTTATTAAGTCGGTACATTCCGGTCTTTATGGCGCAAGGTGCGTTGTTCTTGTACTGGTTTTATTCCGTGCTTGATTGGCCAATGGAAGGCAGTTTTGTGGTTATGCTATTAGCACAATTGGCGACGGTTATCGCCTGTATCATTATGGGAGCGTTGTTCTTCTTCTTGTCGATGGATCCTGCACGTGCGATGAGTTTTGCTGGCGCATTTACGGCTCCAAGCTTCGCGTTCATGGGAATTACATTCCCAGTTTCTGACATGAACACGCTCGCTTATGCATGGCGTTCATTATTGCCGATTACCCATTACATTGAAGTACAAGTGAGTCAAGCAAGCTATGGAGCATCGGCCGCGCAATCTTTAAGCTCGCTATGGCCTATGATTGGTTACGTTATGCCTCTGCTCATTACCGCAGCCTTGATGGGTAAACATCGAACAGCTTCATCAACACGCCAAGCGAAGGAGGCGGTATGACATTGTGGCAACTGATTAAAGCGGAACTTAAGGCCGTTCTAACCAATCCAGTCGTTACGTTGACCGTGTTTGGTGGTGTCGTATTTTACTCGTTTTTATACCCTTTGCCTTATGCACAACAAACGCCTCGTGAACAAACAATCGCGATTGTTAATCTAGATGGTAGTCAGACGAGTTTAAAGCTGGAACGTATGGTTGATGCCACCCCACAAGTCAACGTAGTCACTCGACTTCATACGATTGCCGATGCAAAGCAAGCATTTTTACAACGAGAGATCACCGGTTTTTTAGTCATACCAGAACACTTTTACAAAGACCTAATGCTAGGTAAAAGCCCGACTCTGGCCTACGCTGCGGACGCCTCGTATTTTCTCGTGTACGGAACCGTGGTAGAAGGATTGGCCCAAGCGGGAGGCACATTAGGGGCCCAAGTGAAAGTCAGTAAAATGGTGATAGATGGTGTGCCCATGAGTATGGCTAGCCATAATTACTCTGCTATTAAGCTTAATATGAAACCGACGTTCAACCCAACCATGGGTTACATCGAATACGTAGTGCCGGCAGTATTTGTTCTGATTTTACAACAAACGTTGATCATGGCGGTTGGATTGCAAACGGGAACACAGCGTCATGGTCGTGGCTATTGGTCACAAGTATCAACGGGATCGCTGCTGCTTGCGAGAACGTTAGTATTTGTGGCAATTTATTATTTACTCGGCGCCTATTATTTTGGTTTTAGCTTCGAACGCTTAAACGTAAACCATATCGCCAATGCGGGCGAATTGCTGGCTATGTTGTTCCCGTTCTTTTTAGGTTGTTGCGGACTAGGCTTCTGGCTAGGTTACTTATTACCTCGGCGTGAACTTGTCACCTTAGTCGTCTTAGTGAGCTCTATGCCGCTCATTTTCTTGGCTGGTTTTATTTGGCCGATTGAAGCCATACCTACTCCCTTACTATGGATTGCTGATTTAAGCCCAAGCACTTGGGCGATCAAAGCTTTCTTAGCGCTAAACCAAATGGGGGCAACCTGGCAACAAGTCGCTCTACATTGGACGGCACTTTGGGCACTCACTGTGCTTTGGGGTAGCGTTGCGTACTGGATTGCTAAGCGAAGTAACAAGCCAGTTGTAACAGAGAGCTTGGGGTGACAGCTGACATTTTCTATTACTATAAAAAAAGCCGGGTAACTAAACCCGGCTGAAAATCTGCGTCCTTGCAGCGGACATATGGTAAAAACACTTTTTGCTCTGGGCTTACCCATTGAGCGAGATTAGATTAAGCCAAAAAGTATGGATTCCATACTCTCATATAGAGGGTCATATCCTTCCAATAGACATTAGTCTTCGCTAGAAAGATAACGTTTTTCAGACACAAAAAAACAAGACTCACATTGAGTCTTGTTGTTGATAGGGATGAGCAGGATACATGTCGCCGCTAAGTCATATCACGGATTATTTTCTCTCGGTATTCTGTAACGACCTTCATGATTGAATTTTTTACATCACCGACTTGCTTAGAGGGTTGGCACCATAGGCCAAAACCAAACTTAAAACCTTCCAATAATTCAGAAGCTTCCACTGGCTCTATATGATTATTAGAAAACTCCGAATGGGCAAACGTTCTGGGGAGAATCGCCCATCCTAAACCTGCTTCAACCATTTTCACCACAAGGGCCAATTGGTCGACCTCTTCATGGTTCGAACTTACGATGACTTTTTCGCCCATTCCCTCTTCAATAAGAGACCGCAGTACAAATTGTTTACTATTCCTCAAGGCTGTCAATACTCGATCTGGTGCCATAGAAGCGAGTTCACCACCTTTCTGGACGAAAGGAACAAATTCAAAATGACCTAAAAACGTCGCATCCAGACTATGTATTGCTCGACTATCATGCACATTGACAATACCGAATTGATAATCACCATTCTGTAAACCCTCTTTAATTTCGTTGCGATTACGAACAAGAAAGTTAACTCGCATCATCGGAAAATCTGCTGCTAATTGAATACGAAGCAATACAAGAAAACGGTGTGGTATAGCGCTTGAATAGGCGATACTAACATTCTCTAACCCACCGTAAGCTAGACTTAATGCGACTTTATCGAAAGTACGTGCTTGTTCGATGGTTTGCTTAGCATAGTGGTAAAGAAGATGACCATCTTCTGTCGGTTCTACCGAGCGCCCCACTCGCTCAAACAGGTTGACCGCCAGTTGGTCTTCAAGATTGGTAATCACCTGCCCTATTGTGGTTCGGTGCTTATTGAGTTTGACCGCCGCCTTACTAAACGAAAGCTGTTCATAAACGGTTACGAACGCGAGAAGTTGTTCAAAACTAAAATTCATAGGTTGTGCTTACTTTTTAGAGTTATCTAATTAAATTACCACAAGATCGTAGAATTGCTACTTGGTAACGGAAACAATCTGCGTTTGAATTCCTTCTCGACGACACAAAAAAACCTACTAGCTTCAGTAGGTTTTCTCTAACTTAGTTGTACTCAACGACACGAGCTAAATAGTTGAATTCTCCTGAGTCACCATGGTAATCGCGGTAGACATCGACACTGAAATATTTAGGTTGATCAGCGTAAATGTGGTCAACGACTTTTTGCTCAAGTGACTCCAACGTTTCACCGACCTGAGAGTACACGAACTGCTTGTTCACTTTTTCCAATTTACGTTTTTTCGCTTCTTTGTGTGACACATAGTTGTTGATCTCTTCCCACTTTCCCACGAACTCGACCGCCACGTAACTCGAGTTCTCGTCAATCATGATAAAGGCTGCACCTTCTTCTTTGATTGCAGACAGTTGCTGCATATCACTATCCACTTTTTGCTGGTCAAGATGGGCTCCACTTTGGGCGAATGCAGTCGCGGAAGCGGTAAGTATCATGAGTGTAAGAACGGCTTTTTTCATTGTATCGTTTTCCTGTATTAAGGGAGTTCAGTTACCCAAAGTTGCCCTTGGGTGGCTTTTTTGAATCCATATTCGTAAATCGTCAGCAAGTAGCGGTGATCGAACATATCTTTCGTTACTTTGGCGTACCTGAAATCTTGATCAATGTAGGTAAACTGCATCTCGATATCGTTGATTTCACTGATGTATTTCATTCGATAGAGATCACCACGAGTTTGCGCTAGCGTAAGGCTTGAGACACTTTTCGATACCAAGTCCAAACCTTTGTCTTTTAGTGGATGATACGGCGCTTTTAACGCACCATTGCGAATCACATCCAACTGAGGCGCTTTTTCTAACCCCAAAGCATCTGAGATTTGTTGATAGTTGAAGTTAGACGGATTAAAGAACACCTGCGCTGCGAGACCGCCATCTACGTGTAACTCCTCAAGTGTTTCTCCATCATGTTCAACATCGATAAATTGTGGAGGGAAAACACCAGGGATCGATGCGCTCGCAGCAAGCACCTTGTAAATAAGTTCAGATTTGTCCACTAAATCACTGTTCGCAATCGCACCAATATTCCAAATCACCAGTTCGCCTGAATCAAAATGGGTACTGCCAATAAAGAGGCGTTTACCATTGCGGTGTTGCTGCGCCATCGCCTCGATCATGGGCTCAGGGTAAGCGTCTGCGATGAAATCATAGAGGTTCTCACCATCGGTAAACGCGTCCTTAAACAGGGTATTTAAGAAGTTCTTCTTACCCAAAATATTCTTATCATTGATGTTGAGCATGACTTCTTTCATCTTTGGCATCGCATCACCGCCAATGAAAACAAAAGGAGCGATTAGGGCACCCGCACTGACTCCAGTAATGATGGCATAATCTTTTAGCTCCCCCTTTTCCTGTAGCCCCATCAAAACGCCGGCCCCGTATGCACCGTTTACGCCACCACCCGATAAGGCCAAAATATTGAGCTGTTCACCCTCTACTTTGATCGGTGTGGTTTGATTGTGCGCTGAGTAGAGAAAATCCGGCGCTTCATTGGCCCACATTCGAAGTGGCTCATTTGGTGTCGAACTCGCGATCTCGACATCTTTATAGTTGCTTTGAGAAACACGAACATCCAGCGTATGAGGTGAACTACAAGCTACTATCAGCAGCGAAAGTGCAACCGTCACACCAGAGGAAATTAAACGATTCATAATCAGTCTCATTTAATGTTCTCTGGCGTATGACCAGAGACTCAGTTTGAAGTTAATTGGGTCAAAATGAAGTCCGTTTCGTTGTTTGGAGTTACTATAGCTAGGCACGGCTAAACCCCATAATCGCGATTGTAGGATGCTATCCATCAAAGCAATTATGCCAAGTTTCTATATGCTAACTTTACGCTTCTCCGTTAATTAGGTACTGCGCTAAGCAATTTTCACGACGTTGAACTCATGCGTCGGTTCGACAAATTCGTATTGGGCATTGATCGTCTGTAGCTCCCATGTGCCATAGCCTTTTGTGATCTCCAATACACCGTAAACGGCGTTATGTGTATGACGAAAGGCTGCGACAGGAGACATCTTCTTCACCAAACAAGAGGTAAAAATCGCAGAAATTAAATCACCGACTCCGACTGGCTGCATAGCAAATTCAACACTAGGTCGTTGGGCCAAATAGCTTGCTTTCGGCGTCGCTAAAATCATACTGAAGGCGTCATCTGTTAGTGCATGCAGGTGTTTCACCAATACCATTTTCGGTCCTAACTCTAAGGCTTTTTTACATGCAGTGACCGCATCATAAAGAGAGTTAATTTTCACACCTGTTAACTCGCTCAGTTCAAACTGGTTAGGAACAATCACATCAGCGATGGGCAACAAGCTATGGCTTATCGCTTCTTTGACACCGTCTGCCACAATGCAACCTTTGTCTGGATCACCCATAACTGGGTCACACACATAAAGTGCACTATGGTTACGCGATTTGACTAAACTTACCGCTTCGGCCACCGCTCGACATTGCTCTGCGCTGCCTTGATAACCGGACAGTATCGCGCCACATTCTCCTAACTTCTCAATGTTATCTAAGCCTTTCATTAGAGAATGAATTTCATCTGCCCCAAACTTCTGTCCAGTCCAACCTTGCTGGTACTGAGTGTGATTTGAAAACTGAACCGTGTGGATTGGCCATACTTCGAGGCCCATTCTCTGCATCGGGAAGACGGCAGAACTGTTTCCTGCGTGGCCATAAACCACATGAGATTGAATAGAAATAATGCTTTTCATAAGTCACTCTTAATTGAGAAGTTTGTTAGCTTGGCGACTAAATAAACACAATATCGCGCACTGTGCTTATTTGGTCGGAATAGCCTCGACAACGCCGAGGCTTATTCTTAATCAGGCTGGATTAATTAGCCTTGGAACTCAGCGAAGTACTCATCCAACACTTTGCGCGTTGCACGACCGATAAGCTCGTATTCGTGATGAGTAAGGTTTGCTAACGAAACTCGAACTGATGCGTGTACTACATCGAAGCCTTGGCCTGGAAGTAGGATAACGCCGGTTTCATGTGCAAGACGGAACAGGAAGTCTTTGCCTTTCTCGCTCGCTTTGAACCATTCAACGAAGGCTGGTCCGTACAATTTGCCGCCCAAAGTGTCGAGCTCAAGCAGTGTGTAGTAGTCCACACGATCTTTGTTTTCTTCAATTTCTACACCCATGTTTTTGTACAGAGTTTTGTAACGCTCGCGGATGATGCGTTTACATGCTTCTTTGTAGTTTTGTTCTGAGTCCATCAAGCAGTTCAATGAGAACAACGCCATTTGAACTTGTTGAGGAAGAGACAAACCTGCTGTGTGGTTAAGCGCTACGCTGCGGCTGTCTGCTACGATACGGTCAATAAACTTAATCTCACGAGGTTCCGGAGTCAGTGTTTTGTAACGATCGTCCAACTCAAGTTGACGCGCTTCAGGAAGGCTGCGCATTGCATCGTCAAACACGTTGTTGTGTTGAATCGCAATCGAGCCTAGACGCCAGCCTGTTGCACCGAAGTACTTCGAGAACGAGTAAACACAAAGCGTGTTGTATGGCAGTTTCGCGAACAGTGAGACAAAGTCGTCCGCAAATGTGCCGTATACATCGTCAGTCACAATGAACAGGTCGCTACGTTCGTTGTTCACGAAGTTTGATAGGTTATCCAGAGTTTCATCCGAGAACTTCACAGACGCTGGGTTTGCTGGGTTCACGACACAAAGCAGTTTGATGTCTGTATCTGCAAGCTTTTCGATTTCAGCCATCGGCAGTTGCCATGTTGTCTCATCCAGACGTAGCTCAACGATTTCCAGTTCGTATTCACTAAGCTCTGGGATCTCTAGGTACGGCGTAAAGATTGGAGTGATTAGCGCAACCTTGTCACCTTTCTTTAATAGACCGTTGTTGAACATAGTTTGGAAGGTGTACGTCATAGACGCTGTACCGCCTTCAGTTGCAAACAGATCGAAGTCTGTTGTCATTGGCATCGGGCCGTACATCTCTTCTGCGATGTACTGCTTCACAACGGTTTCGATGTTCGTCAACATACGTGGTGGCACTGGGTAGTTACATGCAAGGTATGCATTAACCAGTTCATTCAAGAAAGCTTGCTTCTCTAGACCCAAACGGTCTTTTGCGTAGCTCAGCGACTTTTCTAAGAACTGCACACCTTGGTCTTTCTTATTGTCGCTTGCAAACGTGTCAAAGCGTTCAACAATGCCCACACCGTCTGGAATGCCACCGAAACCACCATCTAGGTATGAATAAGTGCGCTCGGCTTCCAATATTGCGAACTCACCCAAACGAATGAACGCTTTACGCGGTAGTGTCGCAAGAAAATTAGGATTACCACGACCTGCATCTAATAAAGCGCGGTCAGGAACAGTTTGTGCCACTTCAATAAGTTTATCTTTTAATTCAAATGGGCTTAAATCTGCAAATTTTGAAAAATCAATTGTTGTATTTTGCGTAGTCATAATATTTACCTGAATTTATTATTTAGTAAAATTTGGATAATACTTCCCCTACCGCCTATTTAATTAGGCGATAAGAGTGTTCGAATTTATTTAAATTACATGCCTGCGTTTAAAGTAATAATGCCGACAATAATTGGACCCCATAAGGTAAGCAGTACATTGGCGACTGCATAAGTCACGGTGAATGAGAATACTGGTGTTGCATTACCTGTTTTTTCCATTAAAGCCGCAAATGCTGGGTTCGCACTTCGTCCACCTGTCACACAGCCAAGTGCTTCAACTGGATTCTTAATCTTCAATACAAAATATGAGAAGAAGAACGAAATAATCTGAGGGATAATCGTTACACCCATGCCAAGGAACAACAGAGACATACCGTGTTCTTTGATGGTGTCGACCGCTTGAGGCCCAGCCTCAAGGCCAACAATGCCCACAAATGCTGCCAAACCGAAATCTCGAATAAAGTTCGCGGCACCCACAGGAAACTGAGCAACATGCGGATTGCGGCTACGCAACCAACCGACAATCAAACCTGAGATCAAACAACCTGCACCAGAACCGATAGTGACGGGAATACCAGCAATCTTAAAACTGATTAGACCAATTAATAGGCCAACCACCATGCCCATACCAAGCACGATTAAGTCAGTCACGTTTGCTGAGCCCATTCGCTGACCAATGTTTTTCTCAACGCGATTGATGTCTTTTGCGGTACCTGTAAGCTGGATGACGTCGTTTTTCTTCACCACAAGATCCGGCGTCATTTCAATTGAGTTGCCTTCACGAATATAGTCTGTCACATAAATACCGCGCATAGAGCCTTGGTTCGAAGCCTCTTTAATCTCTTGCAGCGACTTACCAATCAGTTTGCGGCTGTCTGCGATCAGTTGACGGTTTTCTTCTATAACTTCATAGCCTTCTGGAAGTGCAATCTCGTTGTCAGCCAAACCATCTTGCAGCTGATGTACCGCATTACGACGACCTGTTACAACAATGACATCCCCTTCTTTCAGTGCTGTGAATTTGTCCACGTCTAGCACTTTGCCATCGCGTTGAATCAATTCAATACAAGCAGCCAGAGCGTGTTGGTTTAACTGAGCTAAGGTTTTGCCTGCTAGCCTACCATCTTTGCTCACTTTAAATGCTCGTGTAACCAGCGCTGTGATAGCGTTGAACTCACCCGGCGCTAAATCACGCTTACCATTTGAATTTTTCTCTTCTAGAGCAATCGCTTCTGCTCGGATATCCCACTTCATCAGTGTTGGGAATACCCATGTCACCATCAGAATTGGACCAAGCGAACCAAAGATGTACGTAACTGCGTAGCCTACTGCGACGTTGGTCTGCATTAGGTGCTTCGCTTCTTCTGTCACACCACCAAGACGTGCGATCGCATCACCCGCTGTACCGATGATTGCCGATTGAGTCAAACCACCAGCTGCAAGGCCTGCTGCCGTACCTCTGTCTAGATCGAACATCCAAGCTGCTGCTAGTACACAAAGCAGGCCAGACACCGTCATCACTACAGCGGAAAGTAGAATGTTGATGGTTCTAAAGTTCAGTGCTTTGAAGAACTGCGCACCACCTTGATACCCTACTGCGTAAATAAAGAGCGCAAAGAAAATGCTTTTTACGCCGGGATCAATATGAACACCAAATTGCCCAATAATTACACCCATTAATAATGTTCCGGCAACACCGCCAAGAACAAATCGACCAATGGTAATTTTACCAACCATATAACCGAGAGAGAGCGTAATAAAGAGAGCTATAAATGGTGCCATGTCAAAAAGGTTAGAAATAATTTCCATGACAATTTTACTCTTACTAATAAATATAAAACTCAAATAATCTAACGAATAATCTTTCACTCATATTTGTTGGATTATTTAATTTAAAAAGCATCTCGTTTGCTTCGAAGCGAATATTAGAAACAAAACCTCACAACTAGTAATCCCATTTGAAGGATGAAACCATCACTTCGCATATTCAAAAGCAAACATTGAACAATAATTGTCGAAAATTTAATAACTTAGTGGTATTAAATGAGCATCAAATAAATTGGAAAATAAATTTATTTTTATTTTCACTGTCCAAAAAGCTACTTTGCTGCGCTATTCCCTCTATATAGCGCATAGCACCTTTCGTTTGATGGATTAGATCCTGCAAAAGCGATTATCACTGATGCCATCACTTGCCTTATCTTTACATTCATCAAGTTAATAGAGAAGAACACCATGAACTCAATGCCACATGAACTTGTGTGGGGCGAAGTTTACTTCCCTCCCTTGTTGCTGGTTATTGCATTGGCTTACATGCTCACCATTTTGGTTGGAACCGTTGCAACAAAACTGGGACTCCACAAATACGTTGCATTTCCCGCGCTCGCTGAGCTAAGCCTAATTGTGATTTTTACTGGCGTTATTGGTCGATTCATTACCATCTTTTGAGGCAAACCCCGTGATTAAACGTTATCTCATCACATTGCTACTGCTTTGTGCCGCTGGCAGTGTGATTTTCAGCTATTACCAGTCGTACTCAAGCAGTCCTTGGACACGAGACGGTCAAGTCAGTGCATACATTGTCTCAATCACACCGCGTGTGACAGGACAAGTTATTAACGTGTATGTCGAAGACAACTCGCAAGTGAAACAAGGCGATTTACTGTTTGAGATCGACCCTAGCATCTATAAAGCGGCATACCACAAAGCATTGGCGACTCAAAAGCAAGCGGTCGCTCTGTTAGCAAAAGCAAAAAACGAAGAGCAACGCGCACTTAAGTTAGAAAAGCGCACACCTGGAGCCGTACCGGTACTGACATTGAACAACCTAAACAATGCGGTAGAAACGGCGGTGGCCAACGTGGAACTTGCGAAAGCCAATGTAGAGGAAGCAAAACTGAACCTTGATTACACCAAAGTTTATGCTCCAACGAATGGTTACATCACTAATTTGAACTTACGCGTCGGTTCTCAAGTGGTCGCCAACTCTCCGGTCGTAGCCTTAATTGATGAAGACAGCTTCTGGATAGAGGGTTACTTCAAAGAAACAGATCTGGTAGGCGTCAATCCTGAAGACACTGCTTATGTAACCTTGATGATGCACAACGATGTGCAACTAAAAGGTGAAATAAAAAGCATCGGCTACGGAATTGCAAAGCAAGATGGCAGCACAGGCAACGACCTCCTGCCAAATGTCAATCCGAACTTCCAGTGGATTCGGTTGGCTCAACGTATTCCCATCAAAGTAAAACTGGATGAACTGCCAGACGATCTGCAACTTCGCGTGGGTATGACGGCTTCTATCAAAATCATTAAATAATTCGGTGATTGTTATGTTCAGCGCCTCTACCAAAGAAGCGATCAAAGCTGCGCTCTCTATCGTTATCGCGATCTGTCTTGCCTTATGGTTTCAATGGGAGAAACCTTACTGGGCGGCAATTGCGGTCGCGGTGATGGCATTGAACGAAAGCTTCGCACACTCGATAAACAAAGGTAATAACCGATTGCTGGGAACCTTATTGGGCATCGGTTATGCCTTCTTTCTTATCGCGATGTTCTCTCAAGACCGCTTTTTGTTCCTCACCTTCTTCACCTTGTTTTTGGGTGTGTGCATATTTATGTCGAGCGACGAGAAATATGGCTATGTATTTACAATCGGTTTTGCAGTGTGCTCAATTGTCGCCTGTATGGGTGGTTTTGATAATCAAGCAACGTTCCACTTCGCCGTCCTTCGTATGCAGGAGACGATTCTTGGTGTGATCACCTTTTCGATTGTGTATCGCTTAGTGTGGCCAGTAAACACGGAACAAAACTTCGTTCAGCGTTTTGAGACAAGCCGTGAGACAATGCTTAACGCCATGAATAACCCTCACCACATTGATATCGAAGCACTAGAAACCAATACGATTAACATAGAGAAACTGTTCCAACTGATCAGCTTGCCGCTCACTGGTAGCTACCATTTAAAAGAGCATCGTCAGCTATGGCGCGCGCGTTTAAATGAGATGGCACAGCTCCAAGACCGATTGCTAGAACAAGCCGATAAGCCGAAACGTAATGAGATTGATTGGTCGACGTTAGCACAGCAACTTCAAAGCTTTGATATGAAAAAGCCGAGTACATCATTAATTGGCGACGTCCCTTTTGTCATGCGAGGCGATAACAGTACTGTTTGGCCTCATGAGCATCGGACCTTCATCCAGCATTTGAATGAAGACGGCAGAAAGGTACTGCAAGGTGTCGCCATGTTCGTGACGTCGCTGCTGATCTGGATTTACCTTCCTGTGCCCGGAGGGTTCATTTTCCCTATGCTGGCCGGTGTATTCTCGTCACTCGTTCCTACCATGCCACCGAGCATTATTAAGGATGCTTTTTTTGGGGTGATAGGCACGGGGACGGTAATCCTTCTGCAATACATTTTCTTAATGCCAATGATGACCGAGCTATGGCAACTTGCCTTGTTCTACTTCATCAACATCATTGTGATTTGGAAGGTTTTTTCCACACCAAAACTAATGGTACATAGAATTCTAGGTATTAACTTATTGGTTGTTTTGACATCGGGTGCGCTCAACTTAACCCCAGCGTATCGAATTGAAACGCCATTGCTGATGCTGGTAAACATTATGATCATTTTGATGATTGCCAAGTTGTTTACCGATCTGTTCCGTGTTCGCGTCACGGCCTAAGCGTCACCTCCGTTCTTGAAACTAAAGCCCTGCATTGCTTTTGCTCTGCGGGGCTTTTTGCTTTGTTCGCTGCCCTATTCCTACCTCACCCATAAAGCGAGGATAGTATCCATCAAAAGCGATTAACGGGATTTCTCTACCCACCATAAAATCCTCTCATTGATTTACGAAATGCAATTAAAAACACTGCATTCACAACATCAATCACAGCAAACACATCTATCTAACTGAACAAGAAGTTCAGTGACACATTAACTGTCTGAGTCTCGAAGGTTTGAGGCTATTCAGAGTGGAAATCGTCATGAGTTTTTTTGAAATACGCGCTAGCAAGACATCTTCTGTTACTGTGCTAGTGAGCGCACTAATGCTTACTACCCCCACTTTTAGCTTCGCCGCAGAAGAGACAACTTACAACGAAGTAATGGAACAAGGTCGCCAGCTCTTCGACAAATACGGTATCAGCCATGATCTACCGAAACTGGCCATCAGTTCTCTAGTACAAGGCGAGCACTTGGTAGAGCATGCTCACCGAACCGTTCAAATCGGCAACGAGGTCCGTGATTCTTCGGTGTTCCTTGTAAAAAACACCGACAGCAAGGGCAATATCGATCTACGCATCAAGTACAACCCTGAAGAGTTGGATAAGAACGAAAAAGTACTCGATGAAATCGAAGCCTTCACACGCACAGAATATCGTCTCCGTAATTACGCAGAGAGCTTTGACTCTTCATCGGTACAAGCAAAAGAAGATCAAAACGGTAATGTCATTGTCAGCTTCAACTACTCAAAATACGGGCTTCCACAAGACATCGCCTATTTCCGTTTCTTAAGCGTCGATATCGAACTCGTTAACGGTGAACCAAAACGCATGGTCATCACTAACGAAAAGCCGTTCACACACCACAAATACAAGGTAGATACGTACCATCAAGAGATCCGCTTTCAAAAGTTGGATTCTGGCAAACTTGTGATTGCGAGCAAACACACTGAAATTGTTGGCTCAAGCAAAAACAAACCACTGAAAATGGTCAGCACTCTTAAACCTGTTGCCATCTATGAGGATGACATTGGTGTGCAAGTGTTGGATGAGAAGCGCTTGAACGAAGTTTCTGACCCACGCATGCAAGAAGCCAGTGTAAAACTTGATCGTATCTTCCCATTAATGGGCGATATGGTGCGTCGACAAGGCATCGATTTACCGCTGCCGTTTGGTGTATCAATGGCTTACCGTAACCAAGATATGAACATCCCATTCAATGACTTCACTATTGATGGCGTGCGTCTAAACGACCTATTCGACCCAGAAGACACCGTCGGGATTGTGAACGCAGAGAGTTTCAGTGTTCGTGGTGATGTGAACATCCTCCCTTTTTGGAACGTGTTTGGTTACGTCGGCAAAATCAATGTCGATGCGAACGTGGATGCGGGATACACAGGCGAAGGTGGCCAGTACATAAAAGATAAGCTGAACGATAAACTGCCAGGATTAGGTGATAAGTTTTGCGATGGTTTATCTGCACTTTGTAGTCGCGGACGCTTAGACGTGCCGCTGCATTTGGAATATGACCTTCGTGGTTTAGGTACAACCCTTTCGGTTGGCTATAAAGAATTCTTTGCTTCTGTCACTGGTACCTATTCGCAAACTCGCTTAAAGGGCTTAGATGATTGGGGCGATGGTATTGTTACTGTACAGCCGATGTTGGGTTATCAACTTGTCGATTATCGCACGCAGTTCTTTGTCGGAGCAGAATATCAAGGACTGGACGCTCGAATGGACGGGCATGTAAAAAGTGGTGATATCGAATTCGATTACGACATTGGTGTAGATCTTAATCAATGGGCGTTTTTGACTGGTTTCAATAAGCAAATCGGCAAAAACTACAACCTGACCTTTCTCTATAACAAAGGGGAAACTCGAGAGTCAGTAACCTTAAATCTTGGTTACCGTTTCTAGCTCTCATAAAGAGCCGGCCCCTAGACGATGGTAGGACTGCATCCTACAAAGGCGATTACTGAAACTGTCGCCGATGTCCTACCATTTGAGCCATCAATACAACAAGCCATCCAACCATTCACGGATTAATGCCAAAGCGTCAGGACGTCGCTTGTTAGATGCCGTTTAACATTTTCGGTGCACGCACCAAATGACTTTTTGGACATAACAATGACTTTACTCAATCGCTCAACTTTAGCCATTACCATCACTCTTGCCTTAGCAGCTTGCAGTGATGACTCAAGTAAACCTAGCGTTCCTAACGGCCCGAAGCCACTACAACCCTTACCACCAGAGCAAATCGCTTTGGAAATTGGCGATGCAACCATTCAAGCGACCAAAGAGTCCCTCGTCATCACGCCTCTTGATGCGGATGAAAAACTGGCAGCGGTAGAGGCGTTCAAAGGTATCCAGTTTGCGCAAGCAGACCGCTTTCAGCACAGCATTGTGGCCCCACTTGAAGGCGATATTGATGCGACTCAGTTCGGTGATGCGTGTCCGCAGTTAAAAACCACCACACAAACGCAGTCAGAAAATTGTTTGAACCTAAACATTTGGCGACCTGCCGGGACAGAAGCGTACGCAGATTTGCCAGTTTATGTCTTTATTCACGGTGGAGACTTTGAATACGGCGCAGGCTCAGAACCGCTGATTCATGGTGATATGGTGGTTGCGCAAGGTGCTGACGATGGTAACCCGTTTATTGCTGTTACTTTTAACTATCGTTTGGGCTTGCTGGGCAGTGTTTGGGTCGATGGTTTGGACAACTCAGAGGGTGGTAACTTTGGCCTAGGCGATCAAAAACACGCGCTTGAATGGGTCCAACAAAACATAGATGCATTCGGCGGCAATCCGCAAAACGTGACACTCATGGGGCAAGGTGCGGGTGCCATGTCGGTGGGAATTTTACAGCAATCAAAAGGCGATGCTGCAATCGCAGGTGAGCACTTTCAGCGTGCCATCATGCAAAGCAACGCGTACGGCTTTGAATATAAAAGTTACGATGTTGCCAAGAGCCAAAGGCCAGAGCAAAGTGTTGAAGATCTAACGCTACTACCACTTGAAGAGGTCATGAAGGTACAGAGCGAGATGCTTGATCCTATTCAACGTCTTAAGAACTGGGTACTGACCGCTGCGAATATTCCGGTTATAAGTCCAACACGAGACAACAGCCCATTAGCTACGTTGATGCCATTTGCGCCTTACATCGAGCATCGCCCACCAGCGTTTCTAGTGAAAGAAGTACCAGGCTATCACTTTACTGAACAAGCGATTGAGAGTGAATGGATCGTACCGACGGTAATTGGCTCAAACAGTGCAGAAAGCAATACTCTAGGCATGCTGCCGAGCCTGACATTTTTGATCCCAACTATTATTGAAATCTTGAGCCAAGAAGCGCCAGAAATCATTGAAAGTGGTGACGAAAACTTAATCGTCGAATACATGGTGGAGTGGCTAGAATCGGAAACGAACTTAAACCGTTTACGCACCGAATATCGTTCATTACTCAACGATTCAGCTTCGATTGAACTCGATCTTTCTGACTTATTGGAACTGCTGCCTAGCACCGCTTATGAGGCGATGACTAAGTTGTTCTTCGGTTTGGGGAACTCCGATTCAACAACGGAGTTACTTGCTCTGGCTGACTTCTTCCCCAACGATGAAAGCGAACTAAATGGTGCGACCAAAAACATGCAGCAATTCAAAACCACGTTGCATGATTTGCTCTTCACGGGTCCAAACCGTCATAAAGTTTCAACTGAAGAAGCAACAGGGGCAACGCCAAGCTTCTACTACTTTGACTACAAACCTGGATTCAACGTATGGACTTACAATACCAAAGGTGAAAATGGCGATCTCGACGTTGGCGATTTACTCAAAAGCATCAGTTGTATTGTCGGCGCTTGCAATGCATCGGAATTACCATTTGTGTTTAATAAAGCATTAAAGCTTGATGGTTCAAGTGTTCGTCCAGGTAGCAAAGACAAAGCAATGATGAACGAGCTCTCTCGTATGTGGTTTAGCGAACGTTTATTTGAGGACTTCCAATACAACAGCGCGACTGACCGAGTATTGCTGATCGATAACGATGGCGGTATTCAATCCACACAAGACTGGGACAATGCTCATCACTCAGGCATCGATCCAAAACTGCGCCAAGGTCGCCTCAACGGTCTCGAGGAACTTGGGCTGATTCTGAGTCACATGTAACGTTATCTTCAGTCACTAATAGCTCGTTACCAAATACCTAAAAGCCAGTTCACTGGCTTTTTTCATCCTTATTCCTTGAACATCATTAGGAAGGTTTACTCATGTTTCCTAACGCCCTTCGTGCCCTGCTACTCTTTATCTTCAGCGCACTATTGGTTGGCTGTGCCCAGCCCTACCCGCAAGTTGAACCGGATTTTGAAGCCAATTGGCAAACTACTCAGCATCAAGCCGAAGTTTACTTAATTCCTAACGCTCCGGAAGCCTTTGCGCGTCGCGTTGAACTGGTTAGAAATGCTCAGCAAAGCATCGATATGACTTACTTTTCTTGGGAGAGTGACACGCTTGGTTTGATGCTACTCAATGAACTCAAGCAAGCAGCAGATCGAGGCGTGCAAATTCGACTCACTCTCGATGATCTATTGGTTTTTAACGAGAAATGGCTTGCTGATCTCAGCGCTCACGACAACATTCAAATCCGTTTATTCAATCCGTTTGATTCACGTAAGTCAGGTTGGATTGGTCGCGCCGTCAACTTCTCTACTCACCAACAACGTTTGGACAATCGTCTGCACGAGAAGTACTTCAACGTCGACCATCAATGGATGATTCTAGGTGGACGCAACATTGGCGACGACTATTTTGGTTACAGCCGCAAAGCCAACTTCTTTGATATGGATGTCTTGTTCAAAGGCAGCATTCTTCGAGCGTTCGACCAAAACTACCAACAACTTTGGGACAGCGAGCATGTCACGCCAATAGAAAACATCGTTAACGTTACCCCAAACTATTCCGCGTTTACTAAAGCGCTTAATAAAGGTGAGAAAGACAAAAGCATCATTCTGGCTGAGGTTGAAAAACAGGTTAAACACCTGACCAGTCCCGACTTCATCACTGCGCAAGTCACCCCCGTTTTCGACTCATTAAACAAGTTAGAAAACAACAAACCCTACTTTAGAAAACGTGCAGAACACCAAGTTTGGCAACAAATAGCCACTGCGTCTAAAGCCGTGATATCAACGCCTTACGTGGTACCAAGTGATGGTGAGTTTGCCTTTATTGATACCTTGATGGAGCAAAAAGCGGACATCACGTTAATGACGAACTCGTCTGCATCTAATGATTCTGGCTTTATTCCGGCTTATTACGAGGAGCATCGCCAAACCCTGTTGGATAAGGGCGTTCATATACTTGAGTACAAAAACCAAGCGAAAAATGATGACCATTACTTCCATGCGGATACTTATTATCACAACAAGACGGTGATACTCGATGATCGGCTAACTTATATCGGCTCATCAAACTTCGACCCAAGATCGGATTTCCTCAATGTGGAATTTGGTGTGTTGGTCCAAAGCGAAGCCTTTGCAGAACATGTCATGCACTACTTAACCCGACAAAAAGATGAACTGTTTTGGCGAGTATCTCGAGATGGACAAGGCCAAACTCAGTGGCAATCAATGAATGAAATCCATACTAAGAATCCAAACTATGGTGTATGGCATAAGGCGCCTAACTGGATATTCAAGAAACTGAATGGTGAGTTCGAACTCTAAACAATCAAGACTTAAAAGGCTCTCTATCTGCAAGGATGAGAGCCTTTTTAATGTCCGCTAAAACTGCGTGCCTAGCGAAAAGTGAACACGGAATTGGTCTCCTTGCGGAGCATCTAAACCGTAAGCAAAATCCACTTTGACGGGCACGTATTTTGAATTCCATATCAAACTCAGCCCTGTACCGCTTTTCCAATCCACCCTATCGTTGAAGGCATCACCAACATCATAGAATGCCCCAAGCCACAGTTGGCTGTAGACCTGATATTGATATTCCAACCCAGCAGTAAACATGTAACGAGCACCCGTTAAATCGCCATTTTCGTCTCTCGGAGAGATGGATTCATAACCATAACCACGAAGATTGCCATCACCTCCCGCAAAGAAACGTAATGATGATGGAATATCGCTCAAAGTGTCAGCGACATTAATACCGACATTGGAACGAAAGTGAAACTTGTGTTTTTCACTAATATCCCAAGACAGCACACTGTTGCCTTCAATACGCAGCAAACGAGAATCGGAGAAAAAATTAGGGTCTGAGTATTCCAATGAGTAAACGTGACGGTGCTTTACTTCTAATTGATCGTTCTTGCGATCAAGTAGTGAAAATGTCACCCCCGGAAATAACAACTGTGATTCGTTATTCTCCGACGCTTGTCGATAACTTTCTTGCAAATAACGAACGTGCATGGTGCTTTGCCAATCACTGTCTAACTGCCAGTGTTTTTCAAACGATAAACCATTGGAAAAACTCGATGTGTCTCGATAGTCGACATGCTTAGATTCAAACTGAATCCCGTAGTAATCCGTCAGGACATTTTGGGTGGGAATTTTGTAGCCAAGTAATAGCGATTGTTCCGGTTTGGAAGCGTACGCTTGTGCCTCAAAACTGTGTCCACGTGCGTTATACCAAGGCTTGGTCCAGTTTAGCGAAGCGCGTAATCCCAAGTCTGTCGAATACCCACCACCGACTTGCACAATATTGCGTGAACTCGGCTCTGCGAGCACTTCTATCGGCACCTTATGACCATCGGATATCGCCTCGAAATCCGCTTTCACAATCACACTGCGAAACCAATCAGTACTGGAGAGATCGGCCTGATATTGACTCAATTTCAAAGTATCAAAATCGTCGCCCCCCTCAAACGTTCTCATCGCTTCTATTCGTGCCGTTTCGATACCCGACGTAAGGACAGAGAGCTCTCCAAATTGGTAACGAGAACCACTAGAGAAATGCAGATTCACATGGGCTTGATTCAAGCTTGGAATGACTTCCAAAGACGATTCGATAAAACGCCCATCTAAGTAACCTTTTTGCTGAGCCAATGAAATCAAGTTTCGTTTTAGTGTGTCGTACTCAGAATGAAGCAACGGCTGCCCTTGTTTAAGTTGAGCTTGATTGATTAGTTCGATGAAATCCTGATCGTTACAGGCCTCCCCCGACACGGCAAGGTTAGATTTTGCCACCAACATCACCTCCCCAGCGTCGACCTCAAGCGTGATGAGATCATTCTCGGATCTCTGAACTCTGAGCTCGGAATGATAGTAGCCATAAGGGTTTAACGTATTATTAACCATCTGCGTTAGTCGATTTGAGGTAATGTTTGAAACAGAGAGTTTCGTTAGTGGTGTAAGGTGACTTTCAAGATTTTTCTCTAATATTGGTGTTAGCCCTTTGATTTTAAATTGCGCTCCGAGTGCATGATGTAAAGGCATAGAAGCTAAAACTGATATACCTATTATTTGTTTAATGAGAGGAGACACACCGCTACCTAGTTTAGCAATACACTCGACAAGATTAATGATGGAATGATATATCAGTTAATCGCGTTTGTAGGATTGCTCCCTACGAAATCCTCTCGAAAATTCACGTTTCACAAGTAGATACTTTGAACGATAAATTGGCTCAAGCTAGGAGGTGGCAAATCATGCGGTCTGAAATAGGTATACTGTTTGCCAAAAATACAAAACCCAACGCTGAATGGATCTCATCAAGCGTTGGGTTACATTGATAATGTGTTTTTTAATCTAAAAAGCGTCTGTTAGTAAAACTAGATCGAAGAACAGTTTCCTTTTTCTGCCATGTCGACTTTTAGTACTTCTGCTTTACCTTTGCTTTCGCCTACGAGTTCTACGCCCGCACCACCAACAAATACACCCATTTTAATGTATTGATTAACGAAATAATTACGGCCCTCTTCCGTTAAGATAGTTAAGTGATTTTCAGAAAACTCAGACTCTGTACTTACTTGATGTTCTTTATTGCCTTCGACCTCATGGTAGAAGAATACACCAGGAGCGGTTTCACCAATACATTCCCCATCGACGTAAACATACTTTTTAAGCGCTGCTCCGACAAAAGCGTCTTCTCGATAAATGTAAATCCCTGCGTTCCCCTTTTGAGGTGCTTCAAATGATTTCATTTGATTTGATACTGTCGAATCAACAGTAGGAACAGAAGCACAACCTGACAAACCCAAAAGGAATGCGGAACACAGAATTACTTTATTTTTCATGTTATTAACCTAGCTACGATAAAATCGCGCCAACCATACTATAAATAAATACGTTCACTTATTGGTATTTTTGAAATTTGTGATTCAACCTATGCAATAGCACTCATTTAGCGTATAGATTGAGCAAACATTAGCCATATAATAATCACGAGAATAAAATGCCCTGTATCTAACGATCACTAAATGCCACTTTACTCGCTAGACTGATAAGTAGAATACCTGAAACACCTTCAAGAGTTCTTGAATAACGCTGAGAGTGTGGACGACTAAATACCCAATTACCCACAGAGGCGTACAAAACGTTACATGTCGTCGCAAGTACGCTGAACAGCAAGCCAAGTACTAATAATTGCATTGATGTTGAGCTTGCAGACGTATCAATAAATTGAGGCAGAAACGAGAGAAAGAATAGCGCTACTTTTGGATTCAAGACGCTGACGATAACTCCCTGAACAAACACATTTTTATTGTTATCAACATTTTTGTTTTCAACGATTTTACTTTCTCCACGCCACATGGACAGTAATGACTGAACACCTAAATAAACTAGGTAAGCAGCCCCTAACCATTTAACAACGCTAAAAGCCAAAGATGAACTCAGAATTATTGCTGACAAACCTAAACATGCCGCTAGTGTATGAAAAAAGTAACCAACACCAAGCCCCAGAGCCGCTTTCAGCCCAGCAGATATTTTACCTTTCATTGTATTGGAAACAATATAAATTACATCAGGTCCAGGAATCATGTTGATAGCGAGACAAGCGACAACAAATAATAATAGTGAGTTTGAATCCATTCTTTTCTCCAAATTAACGTCTTGCGGGATAACATTTCATCGAACTACAAGTAATGCAACGTCCAGGTTTCAATTGGTTATATTTAGTATTAACAACACGTTACTAATACTACAGCACTGCACGAAGAGCACAATCATGAACAGTGATACGAATTAAATTATGGGCCTTTGTTAGCCCTTTGAATGATAATATTTAGCATCATTTGGTTGTAAGCTTTTTCTAGCCAGCAGCTCTTATGGAAGTTAACAAATCGGCTACTTAGTATACTTAATAGACCGTCAAATCAGATAGATTATCTATTCTTATTTCTTCAAGCCTTTTGTGCTTCATTTTCCTGCCTCACTAAGCAGCAACTTAATACTTGCCACACCAAAAAATAACGCGAACACGCCTTCAAAAACTGCTTTGGATCTGAGATAGGTTTGCCTGACCTTTTTATACGCGAAAAGAAAAGCATAGCCAAAGAAAACCAAAGCACTAACCAGCCCTACAACAAAAATGACCGACAACAATTCCAACGGACTGGCCGTAGGAGGAACCCCTATCGAATAAAGCGCACCGAAAAACAGAATAGCCTTTGGGTTAGTTAAGTGAATTAACACTCCGGTTAAGTAGTTACCCTTCTTTGTCGTTACGTATGTTTTGGGTAACTTTAGCTGCTCGATGTTGCAGGCAGAATGTACGGACTTTAAAGCCAAATATAAAAGATAAAATGCCCCACAATATCTAAGAATTTCAAAAAGCCAAACATTGCTATAGAGTATGGTTGCGAGACCAAAAGCGGCTGAGGTTGACCAAAATAAAGACCCCGTTAAAACACCTGCAGCCAAATACCCTCCAAAGCGTCGACCGTGGTTCATTGACGTGCCTGCTATCGCAAGAGTTGCAGGTCCGGGGCTAGCGATGGCAGCGATAGCTGATACGACAATCAGTGAATAATTTATCTCTTCCATTTTTACTCTAAGCCTCCAAATGGAGTTTTATCAACACTTATCGCGGAATACTCTATTGAACGTACATCAGAAGCGTAATACTGATTAAAACACCAAGTGTTACGAATCGAGTTGAGATTCTTTGGTATTTTACTGCTCCAAAATAACATCAAATCCGCCATAAATGAGACGCTTTCCATCAAAGGGCATTGGGTTATTGTCTGGACTCATTCGAGGATCAGCCATGATCCGCTGCCACCCTGAGTCCCGAACTTCTTTTGAAGGCCAGACTACCCACGAAAACACAACGGTTTCGTTGCTTTCAGCGTTAACTGCCATGGGAAATGATGTGATCTCACCATCTGGTACTTCACTCCCCCACGTCTCAACAACCTTTAAGGCCCCAAACTCCCTGAACATTTCTGCTGCTATTTTTGCGTGTGCGATATACTTTTCTTTATTCGCTGTCGGTACTGCAGCGACAAACCCATCAATGTATGACATAAGTAAACTCCTTTCATTGGAGTTATAACCATAGCTCAATAAAAAGAATGCACATGATGCCAAACCATAGAAACAGGTACGTAATACAGCTTGAGAGCTACATTCCTAGCTTGGACTTTATATGCATATTTGAAAGGTATGTGTTTGGATCAAGCTTGGTTAGCATATTTATAATCTCCAAAACACTCGAATACTCAATACGTTCCTCTTCAGCATGCCCGATCCCACCTATTGTAAAGTGAGTAAAGCGGTAATCACGATAAACGTTTTGCAGCTGGCTAGAAATATCTTTGAGTAATCTTTTACTGAGGGCGAATGCAGGGTATTCACTACTTTCTGAAAGCTCTGCTGTAGAGCCAATAGATACAATATTGCATTTATCGTTAAGTGAACCTAAAGCGTTAAGCTCATTGACTAAATTAAGATACCCAATCGGGCCAACATTCATAAACTCAATCAGTTCGCTTGTTGTCAATTCTGAAGACTCTCCCCACATCGACGCCAAATAAACGATGATGTCAAACTCTACACCTTTGAAGCACGTATAATCTGGTTTTTTACCGGGATCAACGTCAATACAAACAGAGGCGACTCCCCCCTCAACTAGCTTTGATCTAGAAATCGCATAAATTTCTGTACCCTGTAAGTTCGTAGCCAAGAACCTTCCTAGCCCTTTACTACCTCCAACGATTAAAATCTGCATAACCCTATTCCTTCGTTAAGGTTGTCTTTCATATTATCCGCCAAACTGTGCATTAGGCATCACTTTAACGTTTCTGTTGTTTGCTTCTAGCCCTACTTAGTTCTATCTTCAATTTCATCGAATGGTTCAACTGAAATACGCTCTGCAATTTCACTCATCTTCTTCATTTTTTCTGGGTTACTAGTTCCCCAAAACCGCTCCCAGTCTTCACGTGTTCGCCACTTGGCAATAGTTAAAACCTTTTCCGGTACATCGTAAGCACGAAGCATAAAACTACCAAGCGCCCCATCTACTGACTGATGAATTGAATCTGTCGTCGAACGCCATATATTTTGAAACTCATCCATTTTTTCACTTGGCACACGCCATTCATACACAACTCTAAACATAACACTTCCATTAAAATTTCTAGATTTAATACGGCAAAGTATCAGGAACACTAAGCCAGGTTAATAGATGAATAAAGCAACATAGTAGAGCGTAGAACAACCTAAAAAACAAAGCGTAAACGCTCTAAATCACTCCGATTCGATTAGTCATGCACACATTCAAAGATTTCGTATTGACGTTTAACATTGGCAGTTACTTTTCCCCAATGTGAGGCTTGAACTCTTTCCTGATGTTGCTTAAAAGAGGCTTTGTCGACGAACTCCTCATAGACATCAAAACGAAAAGGATTAGTCGGCCTTTGAGTCACAAGAAAAGTAAGGCAGCCCGGCTCTTCTAACGTGAGCCTTTTGTGAGTTATTAACGCATGTTTTACTAATTCTAAATCCTTTTCCGGAACTAAAATAAAGCCTTTCAATGTTACTTTCGACATATCATCCTCTCGCCCCTGTAACCTTTCGTTAAGAAGTAGCCAACACGCCCTCAATCTCAACCATCATATCGCAAATGTGAATCTCACATGAATTAAAATGCCACGTGTTAGGAATCTATTTCTAATGCCCTATCGACTTACGAGCATAAGGTTATCTCTACCCTTTCTTTGCCTTTACCGATGTTCTTGCGTTTTAATTGAATTTGGCCGACTTCTGATGTGCGCTTTAAGTGAGTGCCACCGCAAGGCACTTGCGCAAACCCATCCACTCTCCAATACCTTCTTTCACTCTCTTGATCGGAAAAGTCACTAATAATAACTGAATCAGAGTTAATCAAATCTTGCACATCAGTTTCAATTTCTTTCAATAGCGGGCCAATACTTTCAGACCACTCGAAATCTATGCGACTCTTATTTTCAGAAATATGCGCGCCTATCTTAACAATGCCTTCCCGACGCTGATAAAACATCTCGAGCACCACTTCAGCCGCAAAGTGTAGCTTCATTAAGGCATATCTACGCTTCCAATCAATATTCGTAGTTACAATGTCACCAAGAGTAAAATTTGGAGAGGATTCCAATGTGTAAATAAGTCGAACACCTAACTTTTGAGCAATCAAAACCGGAATACCATTAATCGTTCCTTTATCACTCTCTTGGCCTCCAGACTCTGCAAAGAAGATAGTCTGGTCCAATTCAACCTTATTTCCGTCTACATTGGTCACTCTTGAGTTAAGTTCTGTTTGGTAGGGATTAACCCAAAATAATTTCTCGCTCATGCTGCTATCCTTGCAGTAAGTCCTATCCGTGATAGTACATTCACTGACCACCAAGTCAATTCAAGAAACCTCGCCGTCAAGTGTAAGGCTGTGTATTGAGTACGAGCAGGCTAGATCTATTAGATGCTTTTAAGGCTGGGTACTAAACGCTGTCCAGGGGTTTAGCTAACAACCCGTAAATTGCTGAATCTGAGACTACTCCATTCACTTCCCAACGCTGCCTAAGGAAACCTTCCTTTATAAAACCTAACCGTTCCAAGACTTTACCTGAAGAAGCATTGTCTGGATCTATCTCAGCCTCGATTCGACGTAGATTCAGTGTTTTGAATGCGTGTTCGATTAATGCAGTTCCCGCCTCTAATACAATGCCTTTACCCCAGAAATGACGACTCACGCCAAAGCCAATTTCTGCGCGCCTAGACTCTTTCACGTGATTAAACAGCATTATCTTACCCAGAAGTTGGCCATTGCTCTTTAGGAAGATGCCTAGTGTCACTTCTGTATTCCTATTCATGGCCTGTGTACTCTTGGCTATAAATGTCCGCGCTTCTTCAATTGAAACCCAAGGGCCAGAGTTCCAATATTTCATGACCTCATGGTCTGAGAAGATGTCAAACAATTCGCTTGCATCATCTTCAACTAGCTCTCTTAGAATTAATCGTTCCGTTTCAATCTTTGTTACTAACATTTTGGGGTCAGCCTTTTGGTTCGTTATTGGTGACGAAAATCCAATAAAAGTGTGAGACACGTAATACAAATGATTTCGTATGAGACTTTTAAACAAGCTCAACGCACGGTAAAAGCGCCACGTGTAACGACTCTATATTGAAGCAAATTTTAGACATTCAAGTGCGTCAACAAGTAACCGTTGAACGCATCAAAGCTTGGGGTGAGTTGATCATAAGTCCTAAACTCAGGCTCAAAATAGTCCATATACTTTATTATCGCTTAGTGACGATTTCCTTCAGTACTCTGGCTGGGTTGCCACCAACAACGACATTGTCTCTAAAACTCTTTGTAACGACTGCGCCAGAGGCTACCACCACGTTGTTCCCAAGTGTTACGCCAGGGTTGATTACGGCATGGCCACCTATCCAACAATTGTCACCAATGTTTATGGGCTTTGCTAGCTCTAAACCACTGTTCCTCTCGATAGGATCTAAGGGATGAGTCGCAGTATAAATGCCAACTTGAGGCCCAAGTAAACAGTTATCACCAAACTTAACTTCCGCAACATCCAAAATCACACAACCAAAATTAGCGTAAAAATTATCTCCAACGTGAATGTTGGATCCGTAGTCGCAATTGAAAGAAGATTCAACATGAATATCGTCACCTGTTGTGCCAAACAAGCGCTTAGTTATTTGAACTCGCTTTTGTTTATGCTCAACAGACGTGGCATTCAATTTTTCAGTTAGTAACCTAGCGCTCAACCTTAACTTTAATAACTCTTCATCACTTGGGTCATAAAGCTCACCTGCTAACATTTTCTCTTTTTCTGACATAAAACTTGGACTCCAATACCAATTTTCTTACAACGCTACATTAAGTATGTGAGTAACGCTACCTCCTAAGCGAGGCTGTTCCACCACGAAAACAAAGCCCGACTTGAACCCTAGTCCTCAGCGCTATCACAAACTAGTGCACTACCACCACCGTTCTCACTAACTTATCACCGAGACGTTGCCTCTTTTTACCAAGAATGAAAATTGAGTCAATAAAACCGAAGAATGGAGTAATAACATTTCGAAAGAGCGACTGAAAAATATTGCACTTTTTACCCGTTCTTGCACTTATAACTGCAATGCCCAAAAGTTTTTTACCCACACTTTGACCATTTGGTAAACAATCAGAAAAAAGGTAATACGATACAGTCGCAGTTACTGCTGTAGCGCGCACAAGCTCTTTTTCAATACCGATTTCTAAGCCGACCCATAAAACGAGAGTAAAAATGCTAAAGCTGACAAAAAGATCAATCATTTGTCCAACACACCTAACTCCCGGACTAGCCAAAACGTAATTTTCTAGAGTAAATTTTTCTGCATTTTTCATTTTAAAATTTGGACTAACAATTGTTTATTTGTGAACTAACGCTATTGAGACAGTAACATCCCCACTAAACCTAATCCATACTTCCGTAAAGCAAGGTCGAACCTGATTTTTCTATCTTTTCAATATATTACCACGCTTGTTCTAAAGGCTAGATTGGTAATATTTCAACATCTCTTCTTGATTAAGCGCTTTACTTTCTAACTTTTGTTGATCTTTAAAGATTTGAGCTAATGAAGGGAGAATTGAGCGATTTACTTTATAGTCATCAGACCAAAGTTTCCCTCTCATCACCGCTTTCGCACAATGAAAGTACATACTCTCTATGACTATTTTGATAACAACCTTAGGATCTTTACTTCCATCGGGGCAAGCAGATATCAAGTTGGCGTCGGTGTGAATACTTGCGATTCCTTTAATACGGAGCACTTCATCAATACCATTTACCATCAATAACAACCCTACCTTGGGGTTACTAATGATATTTTTTAGACTATCGATACGATTGTTCCCCGAGCTATCAGGGAGCAACAATGTTGATTCATCTAAAACTTTTACGAAGCCAGGCTCCCCTCCTTTAGGAGAAAGATCGATATACCCTTGTGAATCAGCGGTACTTAGAACTGCAAAATGGCAGTTATTAATTAATGTAATCGCATGAACATCCAGCACAGGCAGAGCTTTATTTTTAGCTCTCGCACTTGGCTCTGCGTAAATTTCTTTTAACTGCTCTATTGTTTTAATTTCACTCATTCAATGTTATTCCTTCACTATCGTATAATGCTTTGCTTGTAAGCAAGCAGTAACTCTGACTTCTTGTATAGGCACTAGACCTAACTCATCGTAAAAATACTACGAGTACAAGTTGTCTCTTTAATGCCTTGTTATCTGAAGATTTAAAGTTTTTCACTAAACTCCCCACACTGCTTACACTTATAACCATGCTTGTAAAAAAACAGTGGAAAACCCAGTAAAATAAAAACTAAGAAAGCTGGGCGTTTACCTTTTGTAAATGCAAATAGATCTTTACTACCACATTTAGGGCAAACGTCTTTTTCTTCATCAACGTCAACTTCATTTCCCAATGATTCTGAGAAATCGCTACTAAGTATTTGTTTCGCATCTTCTGCATCACTTTCGGCCACCATCAGACGGACGCCGCCTATTGCATTTGAATAAAGCCACTGAGTATTTACCGTGTGCTCGTCAGCGATGTAACTTTCTATTCCGACACTATCTAGGCTTGCTCTCGCAATATGAGCTTCATGAGGAAAAGAAAACCTTGCTACTACAATCACATATTGCTCCTTGTGGGAAAGCGCTCCCGTAAGGTATAAGAAACGCTAATTGGAAATGCTATGTATGGTACGCTAGCCTGAGTAGTTTGTTGTACCTAATCACCCAACCACAGCTATTGAAGCTACATCGACATCAAAATCATATGAAAAAATAACGGCAAACAAACAGCCACATGAGCCATGTCGGTGCTTGATACATTTTTCAACTTTATCACGAGCACGACCATAACCCACACTGTAGCGGACGCTAAGCCTAGATAATTATCTAAGTCATTGTAATAATCATACTTATCAAGGAAAGATAGAAAGTTACTCTCTTTAGTTTCCACCGCCTTTCTAAGCACCTCATTTGCAATTGAGCAATAGTATTTCGAGAAACTCAGGAAAGTGAACTGAACGAGTGTTGCTACTATTAAAAATATCTTCATATTTACATCACCGCATAATGCCCCGCTAAGAGATGAGTAATTCAATACAGAAACCACTAAAAATCATCTTAATCACTCAACGTATTGCGCCGTAAAAATACCACACGTTGCGAATCAACTTTGAGCAGTTTGTTATAACTCTGATTTCGCATTAATGTATAGCTTATGAACATCGTCTGAATTAGAAAAGTCTATACAGTAGGCCAATTTGATCACGTTACCATTTTTTGATTTGTAAATAACCATATCATATTTTTCCAATAGCTCGCTAACCCCAAAGAATGACTCCAAAGGAAGCTCGGAAAACTCTCTGTAGCCTTGCATCGCCGTTATCGCATCTTTCGCAACAGCTGATCCTTTGTAATTAGTCGCAATTCAAGATGAGAGAGCGAAGTTTTTAAACAGTTGCTCATCACTTTGAATACTTAGTGGATTCGCGGCCATTCCTACACTACAAAGAGCAATACTTATGCTGGTTACTAGTACTCTACATTCCATAAATTAAGCCTTTTGCTTCCTAAGAGTTGCAGCACATTATTAAAGAGTGAGTATCACAATACAAAACTGCCCCACATCACTTAAATCAACTCATAGTGAAAATGCCATGTGTAACCACTCTTGTTGTGAACCAATTATTAGCCCAATACAGACTAATATATATACCCTAACCAATCTATATGACCAACAGCCCAAGTTTTACCGCTGATAGGTTTAACATATAAATCATCTAGTTGTTCTACAGCAACACCGTAATTTTTATGTTCGTGAACTCGCAACCAAGAACTTAGAGAGTTAAGGCGCTGATAACCATTAGCCACATAAAAACGCTCCAAATCGGAGACTAAAATGATGAAGTCGACATCTTTAGTTGAGGCATAATCGCTGAGTTGAGACAACATTGTTGTTCCAATACCTTGCCTTTGAGCTGTGCTCTCGACACAAAAGTCACTCACACCTAATACTTTATAAATTTCATCACCAACGCGAACAACTCTGTAGTCTAATCCCATGTAACCAACTAACTGATCGCCTTCGTAATTCAGAACTCTCATATGCGGGAGTTGCTTATAGTAAGAGCGAGTAACTTGATGTTCAGGAAACGACTTGTTTCTAAGAGCTTCAATTGCATTATGCTGCGCTTTAGATAACTCGATTTCTGGGTAAATATCCATATTTGACCTTTGAGTATTAATGACCTTTTGGAGTTGAGCAACGCAATACAAAAGCCGCCGCATACCGATTTAATCACTGAGCTCAACGCCCAGTTAATGCCACGAGTTGAGAATCAATATTAGACAGTTTGTTAGTTTACATTTCGCACGAATCACGCGATTTAATTAAATTGAACATTTCATGCGATACATTATGATCTAACTGTGCACTCAATTGGGAACTGGCCATGCATACATTAACAGCCAATGATGCCAAACAAAATTTCGGCGAACTACTTCTAAGCGCACAACGCGAGCCAGTAAAAATCAGCAAAAACAGTAAAGATACTCTGCTATCAGGGTTTCAGATGCTAGCTGATAATCCAGATTTAGGAAGAAGTTGTGACGAGATGTACCCAAATGGCTTTTATTTCCCGATAGGAAAACACACAGCTTATTTCACCAAAGAAGATAACTTTATCTTAGTTGTTGCTGTATTAGGTTAATCACAGCTACCCCAGAATCATCTGAAATAACACGATTTTCACCTTAGAAGCATAATTAGGGTGAGAGTTTATCCATGTAAACTAACACCTTGTTAAGGTGTGAAGCACGCAATGCCCTAGCTTCCGCATAGCACCTTAACCAATAAACCCACCGCATAGTAAAAAATGCCACGCGTGCTGAATCACTCTTGAACAATTTGTTAGGAATATTTCTGCCCAATGACTAGTTAGTTTTATCTAACAAGAAGTCAGGGACGAATGTATCAGGAACTCTAATCTCCCCTACAATATGCCCATTTTTCATTTTTACTTGCTCACTTTCATGCGTCAAAGCAAATATAGCAAACTGGATGACAACCAAAGAGAATATAAAACAGGAAACTACATATGAAAACATGGACTTGCGCTTTGACACAAATGATTTGAATAATAGCTTACTGTTTACAAACAACAAATATAATGCACTTAAACAAAAAGCTACACCTAGAACAAAGTACAAACAATTTACGATTACATTCGTTGATGCTTCTGAAAAATTGACCACACCTGCATAGAACAACACACCACAGTATAGATAATTGCGAATTCCATCAAAAACTTCTTTCACACTATCTTTATCATCGTACCACTTTGACACCTGACTACTCCCTCAAATATTTCCTAACGCCGCATTAAGGTGTGAGCGATGCTTGCCTATACTTTGAGCGAAGCGAAAATGGCAAGCGTTGCGAATCACTCTTAAATGCTTTGTTATGCATCTTGGATTCAAGTACGAAGTGCGACACCTCTGAACATAAAAACAGTGAGATGCGATAATCATGAAGTTTGCTCCCGCCAAGAAGTAAAAAACATGAAATACACGCACCTCACTGAGAACGAAAGGTATATGATTTCTGCCCTCAGAAAGCAAGGAATTAGTACCGCTAAAATAGCTAAACAACTGGGGCGTCACAAAGCCACTATCTATCGAGAAATTGAACGCAACTCCCGATACAACAGATACTTTAAAAGGTATTTCTATCAAGCGTGGAGAGCTCAACAAATGGCTCGCAACCGACTGAGACGCTCGCGCAGGAATAAGCGTTACAGCGAAATCGACTTTAGGCTACCTGAAGCCTTGCTACGACTGGATTGGAGCCCTGACCAAATCGTCGGATACCTGAGGGGAAGAGGCTATCCAACAATGAGCCACGAGCTCATTTATCAGCATATTTGGAACGACAAAACTCTCGGGGGAACACTATGGAAACACCTACGCCAATCCACTAAGAAAAGGCGCAAAAGGTATAACTCAAAAGACAGCCGAGGTCGACTGGCAGCAAAGCGCCATATTACCGAAAGACCTGCAAAAGCTGAGCATCGAAAAGAGCCTGGTCATTGGGAAATTGATACTGTCGTGGGCCGTGGAACCAAGCACTGTATCGTGACTTTAGTCGACAGAATGACTGGCTACACTTTTATCGGTCAAATGGACGACAGAACAAGCGAGTCGCTCAATGTAAGAATGAGCAAAATAATGACCCGCTCTGATTTACCTTTTAAGACGATAACCACGGATAACGGCACTGAATTTCACGGCTATGCACAGTTAGAAAAACATCATAACTGCTTGTTTTACTTCGCGAAGCCATACCATTCATGGGAACGAGGAACTAATGAAAATACCAATGGCTTGATACGACAATACTTACCAAAACGAACTTCCATGTCACACGTGACACAGAAGCTATGCAATGACATTGCACACAAATTAAATACGCGCCCACGCAAAATACTTGGGTATAGAACACCAACGGAGTATATTCATGCGCATCTGTAGAAAGTGTCGCACTTCAAACTTGATACTAAGCATTTTCAATCACATACCACAACTGCTGACCAAGATTGCATGCCTCGAAAGTAACTGGGATTTTATCATCGTTTGTAACCTTGGCTTCGTATTTACGCCTTAGTAAGCCAAGATTAGCCAGTTCTTCGGGATGGTCACCATCAAAAGCAAAAGCATACCCTTTTCCATTGCTGTAATCTCTTGGCAAATACCAAACATCTAAAGTGCTTTTCAGAGTGGGACTAAAACGTTCGATTGTATATACCAGACGCTCGAAAGTATCTAGACAGTAACGCCTTTCAACAAGACCAATAACTGCCTGCGCTATCCATTTCGACTTATCTACATTGCTAACTCTTTCTAGGATGAATACTAGATCACTACTAATTTTTTGAAGCTGCTTTCTATTTTCGATTCCAACATCGATTTCATCGATATGGCTGTTTTTCAACTTGACAAGGAAAGCCTCTAATTTCTTGGCAAACAAGTAGTTAGTTACATCTCCTTTGAGTTGCAATACTTTTACGGCATTCCCCAGCAACGGAATATCCTTAAGCAAACCATTTTCAAGTAGGGAATCAAATATCAGTTCACCGTTACTTACAGCCAAATCTACTACTTTTTCTTTCATCTAAACTCCAAGAAAATGCATAACGCCCTGCTAAGGGGTGAGCAACGCAATACCGAAGCCGCCGCATACCACCTTAATCACTAAATTCAACGCATAGTAAAAATGCCACGCGTTGCGAATCCCTCTTGAGCAGTTTGTTAGTCGCGAGGCACCGAGAGACAATTTTAAGCCGAACTAAACTTTGCAAACAACAAATCTTATGTGCTTTGATGCATTTAAGTTAGGCGTGGTCTCAAAGCGGCTACTCAATGAAACCACTTGGAACATAAAACGCCGTAGAAAACGGACTGACAACACCAAAAAGCACTTTTTGGAAAACCAATCTCACAGTGCGGACTTTCAACAAAGTAACTGAAACCACGTGGAACTTACAACACTAGAGAAGACGACTTTTCAGCGAGTAGATCTGCTTTTGAACCAACAAACTCACCGGACAGAATTGCAACCAAGAACAGACGCTCGATTGCCCTGTTCTGTCAGCGCCAAAGAACAAAAAAACGCTTGGACACTTGCAAACTTTGAATTTGAAACAGCCTGAAACTGAGTTTTGACCATCGATGAAGAGCCTGTATAGCAAACAATCATCAGCCAAATTTTAAGCTTAGAAACATGATTTGACTGCAAGCTTTTTCTGGCGACTAACGCCCTGTTAAGGGGTGAGCAACGCAATACCGAAGTAGCCGCATACCACCTTAATCACTTAAACCAACGCATAGTGAAAATGCCACGCGTTGCGAATCCCTCTTGAACAGTTTGTTAGGTTAATTTCTCAACGCACGCTCATTTCTAACCTTAACTGTTTTCGTTAACCGGAGGAAAGAAGTCGCTGTAGTTTAATACCGTGAGTTGTTGAACTAAAAGACTAAAACCTAAAAGAAGAAACAACGTTGAGATCAGGCTAATTACTATAGTCCCTTTCAAAGAGCCTCTAGGCTGTTGAAAAAGTTTCCTTTCCATTATTTTTGTATTCACCCAAAACAAGTAAATAGCCAAGCAACTAAACAGTATTCCGAGTGTATCTATAAATAAATTTCCAGCAGGACGGATTACAGTCCAAACACCAACATAGAGAATTACTCCGCAATATATGTAGTTTCGAATTCCGTCAAACAATGATTTAACTTTATCATCATCTTCATACCATTTATTCAATTATTATCTCCATTAACCTAACGCCCTGCTAAGGGGTGAGCAACGCAATACCTAACCCGCCGCATACCACCTTAATCACCAAAATCAACCCATAATGAAAATACCACGCGTTGCGAATCCCTCTTAAGCAGTTTGTTATGTGTTTGGTTAATGCATACAGATTTTATTAACGATTGCTTTCGTAATATCCGCGGAGAAATACTCTTGAGCTTCCTCTTTGGACAAAGCAATAGAATCATAGATAAAGGCAGAACCTTGGGCTGTTACCGTTTGTAACTTACAGTCAACCTTGATTATAGCCTTCAACGAACCTGACTTACCTTCACGATAGATTTTAATGTCGTTCAGCTGGCCCATATCTCCAACGACATACCACTCATCAAAATATGGCCCGCCGACCATATCTTTATAAACAAACTCACCATCTAAACCAAAAGAACCTTCTTCTGCAAATACTGACGATTGGACGCAACCAAGCATAAATATTGCTACGCCAAATCTGATTACTTTGTGCATATGTTATCTCAAACTCTGATTACACATAACGCCGCATTAAGGTGTGAGTTACACTACCACGAAACTCAACCATACCACCGTAAACACTAACCTCAAAGATAGAATAAAAAATGCCAAGCGTTAGGAATCACTCTTAAATGCTTTGTTAGCCATTTCTCCCAGACAATATGCCACTCAATGTATCTAGTAGATTCTTATCTTCAATTTCACCCATTAAAGCAATATCTTGTGAACCGAGTCCATTTAGTGAAGGGCCAAAAACACCATTAATTTGACTATCTGATCCTCGGGCTAAATATAAACGGTCATGAAATACTGGCTTTTGGGGCAATTGGGCGAATTTCACGTTTGGATAATTCTGTTCAATTAAGTTCTTTAAAATTCGTTGCGCGCTAGAAAGGCAATCCCCCCTTTCTTTTTGTATCAAAGATTTTGTCGGCCAATTCGGAGTATGCACAGTAAATTCTGTATCTTTTTCTATAGCTAAGTTTTCTAAGTAACTGATAATGTTATCATATCCGCCACCTGAACCTGCCTCCCCTGCATCTGCGAGTAGAAACCTATCTGTAAAATAAACATCCTTAATTGGAGGCTTAATATTTGCTTTCCTATTTCTAGTGACGAGTTGCATGAAAGCTGGTACAGAGCTTTTTCTATTAAGCCCCCCTGAAATTTCTAGATTTAAGTAATCACTTTCGCCTGTATTAGAAGAATTTAGAGGTTTGGAGCAAACTGGGCATACTTCATGATTTCCAATACGACCTTTCTCAGTTCGATCTGCTTCTTCGCAAGATCGAGCCCAAGAACTCAATTCTCTTGTGTCAAATTCATATAAAAAGAAAGGGAATACTAGAGTTGGTTTAAGCTTCCTCTTTTTATCTGATTGAAATAACTCTGGAAGAACCTCTTCCATTTCTTTACGATCCTCAGGACGGCATGGCAGACCCATAGAAAATCTAATTAACCAATTATTCAATTGTACTACTCCATATTAGTTTGATGGCTAACGCCCTGTTAAGGGGTGAGCAACGCAATACCAATGCCGCCGCATACCACCTTAATCACTTAAACCAACGCATAGTGAAGATGCCACGCGTTGCGAATCCCTCTTGAACAGTTTGTTAAATATACTAAGCAGCTGCTGGGTCTTGTCTTTCAGCCAACCAAGCATCAAAAGCAGCTCTTTGTTTGTCATACAATATGCGCTCGTATGTAGCAGGATCATGAGAATATAAGGCATGACGAATTACGGTAAACGGATTAAACTGATGTTTTGTTGTACCCTCCGAGCCTAACTGCATTTCAAATTCTCTTACTATATCAAGGCTATTGGCTATCACCCCCCTAAACTCTTCAACCGTAATTTCCTTATATCCCATAACTTCTTCTACAAAGCCGTCAACTTTATGAGATTGAAACTTGAAACCTTCAAAGAAGGTAGAAACAGCCGAACCAAAGTTAAATACATCAAGAGGTCTAGCAGCAATTGAATCATTACTGTCAGCTTGAGCCTGCAGTTTCTCGGTTTCTTCTCTTATACTAAGGAACTCTCTATCAGCTAGCTCGAATAACGCAGCCAAAGTATTAATACGTCTTTTTAATTCTGGCGGGATTGACTTTTTATACTTAATCTTATGATCCAACACACTCCAAGCATCTTGAACTATAGTTCTGATTTGCACTTCAAAGCTTAGATCTCGATATAGGATATACTCTTTCATTCCTGAACGAGGCTCTTGCAATTGCAAGTCCATATGTAACCCTTTATATCCAAATACATCTTCTTTACTTTCTATATCGAGTATCTTGTTAGTTTCATCTATTACAGAGAACTCATCTTTAAGTATATCTCTTACTTTAATTACATCCTTTTCATATAAGCAGACAACTCTCAAGCCAAGGACATCTGTGATGTAATCTTTTATTTCATAACTAGTTTCACTTTCCTCAAGCTTCGCCTGATATTTGCGTGAAAACTTTTTGATGCACTCTTCTCGGTCTTTAACTCGTCCTGACACAAGTGATATGGAAACACCTTCCGTCACTAATATTGAGTTAATAATACTAACAAAACTATCTTTAGCTTTTTCTAAAACATCGTGATTATCGTTATAGAACTCTCTAAACTTTTGCTTTTCAACTTCAAAATCTAATGATGCCATAGTTTCTCCTTGTATATTTAACGCCTTGTTAAGGTGTGAGGCGCGCAATACCGAAGCTCCCGCATAACACCTTAACCACTAAAACCAACGCATAGTAAAAATGCCACGCGTGCCGAATCACTCTTGAACAATTTGTTATACATTTATTCCGCCGCCTCTCGAAGCCAACTATCTAAGGACTCACGCGGATTTAACCTATATGCTCGTTCAACGTTTGTCTCGTCTGGCGGCATGATTTCTGCGTTGATATAGAGTTTATTTCGACAATTTAAACTATCTAAGTAACCTTCAATATCCAAGCGCTTAAGAGTCGACTCCATCGCAGATAAAAGAACTGCCGTAGTCTCTTCACTAAAACCACATTCAGCGCTCACATTGTCCAAAAGTAGTTCAACATCTGAGAAGTATTCATCGCAGAAACCAAACAACGGTGAGTCTGCATATGACCATTTTATTTCTTCTTGGTCTTCAGAGGATGAAGCTTCGGTTTGCAACAGCTCGTCAGACCAAGCCGAAAATATAGGTCGATGCCCCTCTCCAGTTGTGACCAAAGCTACGTAATAGAAGTGATGCTGCTTAAACTCAGACGACAACCTTACTATTATTGATTTGGTCGCCTTGTAGAGCATATTTTCTAGTTGTATAAGTTTCATATTGCTCCAAATGTATAACGCCCTGTTAAGGTGTGAGCAACGCAATACCGAAGCCGCCGCATACCACCTTAAACACTAAGCGCAACGCA
>NZ_JAWOTB010000002.1:0-122281 GCF_033338655.1 Vibrio sp. Vb1729
TTTATAGGACACACAAATACCTAAAGTGAATACTAGTTATCACGGCAATAAGCAGTAAGCATGCCATTAACTTTCTTCTGCAAAATCAGCTAGGTAGGATGATAGTAGTGTATGCCGATACAATTTTTTATTTATCGAGCCAAAAAGTTGGGTATAAATCCAAGAAGTTGGTCGGTGTTGGCTGTGGTCTTTGTGTACGGTCGCTGTTTAGCTGAAGCGATACATATGGTGTTTTTACCCGTGAACACATTCGTAGTGGGCACGTTGTGGATGTAATAGTTCTAAGAAGTCTTTGCCCCATTATAAGACAGAGTAAATACTCATTCATATCCTGTTAGTTGGTTTTTTCCTTACTAAAAGTAATCCATTCTCTAATGCTATTGTTGTTAATCCTCGTGTTGTATTACGGGGGCTCTTAAGTTATCAACATCGTACACAGAACCACCATGTTGTATTTATTCAACATGGTGCATTTAGAAAGAACGTCTTCCCCCAACGGTATCCTTAAACCTTGCTCGAGGAGCTTTGCCATCCATCATCCGTTTAAGGTTCGCAGGTATAAATTGACTTGAATCGAGAGTTTGCCAACTTGCTTCACCGTTTTCTTCTGGCGTCCAATTGATGGTTGGTACGTTATCTTCAATCGCAATGGACAAAATATTGAGTTCACCGAGAGCAACCATAAGGTTCTGACACAAGAGGATTTTGAGCGGATTTTAGAGCAGGCTGAGGAATGGGAATGGGAAAAGGCGTCATTGTGACGCCTTTTATTTTTTACTCTTTGAAGCAAGGAAGCCCCTGCTCTTGGTACCACCTTTTAATTTCATTAACAACTCCCTCTGGCGAGTCATCTTGATCAGGTTTAGGCCAAAATATTAGGTCGGTCCCATCAGGGTGTTTAACAATTTCTGAAAAATGTAAGATAAGTTTGTCCTCCTCACTTTCAGGTAAATCGTTATCACATATTGTGCTGACAAAATCTTTAAATTCAGCAAATGTATACTCGGAAATATTATTTTTTAACTTCATTTAATTCTTACCAAAGTGGATTCTCTTGTGATGTTTAGGAGTAACGACTGCAAGGTTATCAACATGGAAAACAGCTCCCCCCTTAGATATCTCATGTTGGTGATGGATCTCATATCTGATCATTTTTCCATAGTGTTCACCTTTTGGAGCTATAGGAGATTTACCGGAACTAATTTTCTTTTGGTTCGTTCTGTTGAATTGCGCCATAAGCACACTATCTTTAGAAACCTCTATCCAGAAAGCTTTTCGGAACGCATCAAAATTACTAAATTCTTTCCCTCTCAGCTTATCAGCTATTTGAGAGGGTATTGGGGCTCCTAAGTCCTTACCTGCACCTGCCAACCAAATGCCAAAGATATCTTCGCCTTTCCCGGTAACGACTCCGGGCTTATCTCTCGGGCTTTCTTTGTAAACCACATAGAGCGGAGCAATACCTGAGCTTTCAGGGAATACCAAGATCGCATCGCGCCAGTCTTTCTCTTCTGGCGCAGGCGTAACGGTGACGTTAGCATCGCTATCCGAGTGGATTGGCGTGACCAGTATATCGTCTTTTTCAAACCCATCACTATGATCGGGGGTAGTTTGCCAACTTGCTTCACCGTTTTCTTCTGGTGTCCAATAGATGGTTGGTCCGTTCTCCTCAATCGCAACGGACAGCTGGCTATTATTTCCCTGTTTCACGTATTTGATGGGGATGCGCGTGTCGTCTACATGATAGCCCTGCACGTGCGGATAAAACTCCCCATCTTGGGGCTCGGTAATGTGGACACGAACACGGCTTTGCGCCGTGGTCACTTGGCGTAAATCTTGGTCTGTATATTGGGTGTTATCGCCAAACAAGCTTTGCTGCATGGCAAACAAAGCGCCAATGCCTTCTACTTGCCAGCGGTAGCCCTCAACTATCTTATCTTTCAATGTGCCGGCCAGTTTATCCAACTGCATCGCCGCAGTTTGGGTTTGTTGCGTTTGCTCTGGTGAGCCAGCGACAGCGGCGGAACTTCCCATGGCCATTTGTGCTTGTGTTGCTTGAATGGCGGGTATGACAGCAGCTGGGGTCGCATTCGCTTGCGCAAAGAAGAATGACCAAGGCCCGAAGTTACTGATTGACTCTTGTTGGTCGCCAATTTCAATACACCCTTCTGGCCTGATGCAGGATTTAGCGAACACGAGCGAGCTTGTGGCGTCTTTTAAGTTAAGGATGGCGACATCACCTTCTACAAAATCGGCAGCGTTGATAGCTCGATATTTGGTCAACCCAAGTAAAGGATCGCTGTGCTGGTAATGACTGTTGCGGATGTTGTTGTAGGTTTGCGGGTGCAGAGGCGGAAAAGTGTTCTTTTTGTCTGGTGCTTGTTGTTGCTGTGCTTCAGCAACAACAATTTCATCACCAATTGCGAGTGATAGAGGGTCGGCCTCAAACACTGGGTTAAGCGAGAGCAAGGCTTTAGCTCCCATACCATACCGTTCAGCTATGCTCTGCCAGGTTTCCCCCGCAACTACGATGTGCGTTGCTGCGGTTTGTTCTGCTTCCGCTTCATCGTTGTAATCTTCTGCGCGTGCTTCTTCCGGCTGTTTACCTGCATCAAACAGTGCAGGAATATCCAACTTTATCCCGTTTTCGCTCAGCCAATCTTCACTAAGATTATCGAGCTCTTCACGCGTGATTTGGCGCTCAAGATAAATGATGTATTGGTTCTCAAGGACTTGGTTGGCCAACTTCCAATACACCAAAATAGCGCTTTGATCCTTGGTAAAACCGCGCTCGTCATTGAGCGTCTCTTGTGTCGATCGCGTAGCGTAAAATGCCCATTTTTCTTGTCCGAGAATTTTGTACTCTTGGACCAGTTCACCATCATTAAAGTGGTAGTAATAGCCCTCTGTCGGCAAGCCTAGGCGTTCGCCCAATCGCACAGCCGGAACGACAGGTATAAAACCTTCCTCAGTTTTATGGCTGCCGGCTTTTTGTAGTGTGATTGATTCCAATGGTGTCAGCCCGAGATTGTCGTCAGCGATGTGGATATTTAAACGCTTTGGCTCATCAAACACACATAACGCTGTGTAGCGGGTACCTTGCTCGGTATTGGCTTGCTCCCAGCGGGTTACCGCGTTCTCTTTTTCAGTTTTCGCTAAAGCAAAGTCATTGTGCACCATTTTCTTTATGGTGGCATCCGAGCAGCCGACTTCGAAGCTGTACTCAAATTCCTTGGTGATTTCCTCTTCACTTTCGACTGCGATCGGCTGTGGCGTATAAGCTCGTTCGAGTGCCGCGGTCTCTCCAATACGTGTGCTGTATCCTCCCGTTGCTCTGGAGATTTTCGTCTTTGCTAACAACTCCTCAGCCGCATCATCCGAAAATGCAGAGATAACCTCAGAGTTCAGCCGCCATGTTTTAGGACCAATTGGGTCGTTGTAACTCAGAAGTGCGGGAATTTGAGGTGTATCACTCACGAGTACGAGCTTACCCTCGTGGAGGTGGTGTTTTAGCTGATCAAAGGTAAGATGAGCAGGAATGGCAGAGGCGATATCTGCTTCCGCGAGGTTGTGGAAGTTGCCCTCTATCAACCCGAATTCATGGGACATTACTTCCGACAGTGGAAGGGTTTTATACGACACACAAATACCTAAAGTAAAAGCCAAATATCACGTCAAAAAGCGAGAAGCGTGCCATTTAATTTTTTAATAAAATCAATTGTTTGGAATAATAGTAATGTACGTCTATCCAATTTTTTGGTTATGGTGCCAATAAATTGGATATAAATCCAAGAAGTTGGTCGGTGTTGGCTGTGGCCTTTGTGTACGGAATCTGTTTAGTTGAAGCGATACATATGGTGTTTTTTCCCGTGAACACATTCGTAGTGGGCACGTTGTGGATGTAATAGTTCTAAGAAGGTTTTGCCCCAAAATTCGTTAGGTTAAATACCCTATAAAGTTAAAGAGCCTGCGTTTACCCTACAAAAAGTCATTTAGTAGAATGAAACTTTCACGATTTGGGCCTTTTATATGTATGTTTTGCTTGTCAAAGCGTCCGTTTTAGTAGCGAAACTAGCTAAACAACTTGTTGGAAGTGGACTAACTGCGGAAAGTATTGCTACCTTACGTTTATCTCAAAATAAAGCTGACTACCTGTGAACGCTTTTATGCGTTGGTAGAGGGTATTTGACGGTCTTAATAAAATACGGGAACAGCCATGACATTATCAAGAACAAGGCTCATGAAAGCAACAGCTCAAATTCTTGGCACTTTACTCTGTTTAGCCTTTCTTACTGGCTGTGAACGAGCAACGGAAGGGTTGCAATATGCCAAAAATCGTGATGGTTCAGATGACAAGTCAATACTTATTGGCTACAACGGTAACGACACAGATGTCGTCATCCCAGATTCGGTCGAACTTATTAATGGGGGGACATTTTATGACAAGCAGCTCACCAGCGTGGTCATCCCAAAATCGGTTACTATAATTGGAAGACAGGCATTTGAAAAAAATAAACTTACTAATGTGGTTATACCAGATTCGGTGACCTCCATTGGGGAGCGGGCGTTCGCTAAAAATAATCTCACTAGCGTTACTATTCCTGATTCAGTGACCTTCATTGGGGAGCGGGCATTTAATAAAAATGCAATATCAATAGTTAACAATGTCCCATCAGATGGTATTATTTTTGCTCGTAATGATGATGGCACTGAAAACAAAAAGATCATAATTTCCTATGGTGGAGCAAGAAAAGAGATTGCTATACCAGATTCGGTGATTACTGTTGATAGTTGGATGTTTGCTGAAAGTCAGCTCACCAGAGTTACTATTCCTGATTCGGTGACCTCCATTGGGGAGCGGGCGTTCGCTAAAAATAATCTCACCAGCGTGACTATCTCAGATTCGGTGACAGCTATTGAGTACGAGGCATTTCATGACAACCAGCTCACCAGCGTTACTATTCCCGATTCAGTGACCTCCATTGGGGAGCGGGCATTTTCTGACAACCAGCTCACCAGCGTTACTATTCCTGATTCAGTGACCTCCATTGGGGAGCGGGCATTTAATAAAAATGCAATATCAATAGTTAACAATGTCCCATCAGATGGTTTTATTTTTGCTCGTAATGATGATGGCACTGATAACAAAAAGATAATAATTTCCTATGGTGGAGTAAGAAAGGAGATTGTTATTCCTGACTCGGTGACCACAATTGGAAAGTATGCGTTTTCTTCTAACAATCTCACCAGCGTAACCATCCCAAATTCGGTGACCACAATTGGAAATAGTGCGTTTTCTTTAAACAACCTTACCAGCGTAACCATCCCAAATTCGGTGACCACAATTGGAAATAGTGCGTTTTCTATAAACAACCTTACCAGCGTAACCATCCCAAATTCGGTGACCACAATTGGAGAGCATGCGTTTGGAGTGAATCAGCTCACCAGAGTGACAATCCCAGACTCGGTGACCTCCCTTGGTAACAGTGTGTTCGCTGATAATATGCTCACCAGCGTAATTCTCCCTGATACATTGACCTCGATAGGGAAGCGGGCGTTTGCTAATAACAGGCTCACTGATGTGGTTATACCAGATTCGGTGACCACCATTGAAACTAGGGCGTTTAAAGGCAATCAGCTCACTGATGTGGTTATACCAGATTTGGTGACCACCATTGGAAGTGATGCGTTTAATGGCAATCAGCTCACCAGTGTGGTTATACCAGACTCTGTGACCATCATTGGATATGGGGCGTTTCTTAACAACCAGCTCACCAGCGTGGTTATACCAGATTCGGTGACCACCATTCACAATTCTGCGTTTATGAACAACAAGCTCACCAGTGTGGTTATACCAGACTCTGTGACCACCATTGGAAGTGATGCGTTTTATAACAACCAGCTCACCAGCGTGACTCTCCCAGCTACGGTGTCTTCTCATTGGGCAGCGCCGTTTGATATTGGTGTAAAAATTAATGGAAATTAACAGTTTACAACTTATCTCAAGTGCTTTACAGAATCTAGAGATATGCCTTTCCCCTACTAAAAGTTATCTGAAACTAGCAATTGTCAAAACTAAACGGTGCTGTGTGACCCAACCCTTTTAATGGTTGCTATCTTATTGATTTATCGTTGAAGATTAAAAAAGAAAGAAGGCATTATTTCGCCATGGAATACGGACAATCGCAGTATAGAAAGCGTTAGCTGCAATCAGTATATAACGAGTATTATCGAAAATAATGTCTATGGGTTTAATCGGCACATAACAAGGCCTTAAAGTCGGATTCGTAACAGTTGGCTCGATTCCGCTTCGCTTCACATTATAGCCAACAATTACTCACCGTTTAAGGCTGCGTTAAGCGCTTACCAGAGATCACATAAACATAACTAGGAGTAATGATGAACAAAGAACAGGCTAAAAAACACATTGAAGAGAATCTGAATGACGGGGACTCGCTAATAGGTTTTTTTCAGGCTGTAAGCCCACCAAATATTTGGCTATTCTTACTGATTGGCCCTCTTTTCATTCTAAGCATGAGAACATACTTCTTAGCTGTTACTGAGAAAGGTGTATCTTTCCACAAATTGAGCTTGTTAGGTAAATTTAAGGAGCATGATTTTTTTGACTTTGGTGACATTGAAAGCGTAAAAATAGGAAAAGGGCTATTACAAAGGCCTATGAAATTCACATTCAAAAACAACCGAAAGATTAAAGTAAAAGCACAATTAAAGGGAGTAGAAAAGGTCGCAAAATTGTTGCCGGAAGTTCAAGAACATATTGAGAGCAATATACCTTTAGTCCAATGATTATATTTCTTATCGCAGTTGTGACTTATGTCGGCTTATTGATTTTCATAAAGCCTGCTCCGAGTAGTTTGAAGGCTGTTCCAATTACCTATAGTGAAAACTTTAAATTTGTTTGGGCTTCTATATGTTCAGGGGTTGTAATTCTTTTTATATTTCTTCTGACAACAAACTTTGGTTTCATTTCCGTAGATGAGAGCCTGTATCGAACGTTCGCACTGAGTAATGACATTGATCAGTTTTTAAAGTGGCCGTTACAGTCAGTATCGCACTTATTTATCCATGGTAACCTGATTCATCTCACTGCAAATGTTATTGGCTTAGGTCTAGCATCTGCTTATGAACGCAGGGTTGGAGCCAAGAGGTATTTGGCAGTACTTCTTGTGAGCGGCTTGGCATCTATACCATCTATACTATTCTATTCGGAAAATATTCTAGTCTGCGGGATATCGGGTGGTGTTTTCGGACTGGCAGCTGCTTATTTTACAGATGAAGAGGAATTAACCACCAAGGAGTGGCTTTTAGCGATTTCACTGTTCCTGGTTTTGGCAATAGTGCTTGCCCTAGATTCAGAGTTCAAAGGTGGTTCTAATAAAGCGTTAGATATGAAAATTGATCACATTGGCCATTTTTTGGGAGCATTAGGCGCAATTTTGTATTGCCGCTTAAAGCCACTGCGCTTAACAAGGGCAAGCACCGGAAAAATAAAAGCTCCGGCTTCACCTCCACTTTAATTTTCCGGTGTTGCCGGCGTTAGGTAGCTTGAGAATAGAATCTTGTTCAAAGTTAGAAGAGCTGAACTACATTGGAAACATGAATGAATCTGACTTAAAAACAACGCTCTCTGTTTATAACGAAATGGATTCGGCGAAGCTCACAGAGGAAGAATTGGTTTTTATAAAAGAACTCGATAAACGCCTTCAAAACTACAATCTAGAGACTGATTTATTGCTCATATACGAAAAGTTGAAAGTAGAACAAAAGAAGTGAAGTAACAAGAAGCATAATACAAGAGGTGGTTTTAACCACCTTTTCTTCGCATGGTATTAGAGAAGGAAATATAAACGCTAGATAAGAGGTAGATGGTAGCCCTATGAACAAGCTACCAATTCTGGCATTTGTCGGAAGGTCCACAAAAAGAAATAAGCCTATAGCGTACAAAAAAAATGTTACGCTAATCAATATATTATCTATTTCCATTTCTATTTGTTTCCAGAACAAAAAAACTATTAAAAATGGTAAAAAAATGAGTTCCATTTATATCTCCCCCTTCATATAAAAGATTATTGTATCACTATTTAATTACTAATTTAGTAAAATCGCTGGCAAGCCATTATCCAACTTTTAGTTAGCTGGTGAAGGTCGGTCATGGGGGTGATGATAATTTTCCAAAGCTTCTCAGATTGAACTTTTATCCATGGTACTTTCAAGCTAGAAAGTGTCAAAATATGAGTTATTGGTCATAAACAACTCGTTGGAGTATGCACTCACATGCTTAACAATATTATCTCTGCAAACTCTGCTTTATTGTGTTGTGTTTTTTCGCCCACTTTCTCAACCTCTGGAAGTGGGCTTTTTCATTTTCCCATACCTCAAGTTATTCATGTTTTACTAATGTTCAAATTTCCGAAACTCATTTGTGTCCAACTCTGAGTTATGCGGGGTGATAATGTTCTAGTACTTGCTCTATGCGAGAGGTTCGTATCCAGCAATTTCCGGTAGACAAAACATTTCTCTAGACCTCGCTCTGTCGAGCCATTCGAATGCTTCAGTGACACCATACGCCTCAACTAGAAACTCAGCTAGTTCATCATAAAGCAACGCAAAAAGACTCATCACGAGGTTGTCAAAGTAGTTTGTCTTGTCTGCGATATGCATGAAGTTCTCCCAAACATCAGCATTCCTGCTATTGAATGCTGCCTGTGCGTCTATTAGCTCTCTAGCATAGATTGTTACGTAGGTTTCAGAAAACTTCTTATCGTAACCAAAGTAGAAGAGAGCATTTAACCCAGCTAGTTTTTCCGGCGTGAGGTGTCCATCCACACGCTCCCAGAAGTTTTGCTTAAGCTCATTGTCTCGATATATGGATTCTAATATTGAGTTGATATCCGGATTTGTATCGCTTAAGTCAAGCTCAGTGCGCCTATTAAGTATTTGGGGATGCAGTTCCATCCAGAAATCTAGGAACCAAAGTAAGTCATTCTCGTCCAATCCTTTTAGGGGCAATGGCGCATCTATTCTATAAGCAAGTTCGTAATTAGATTGAATGATATTTATAGCACAAGATAGGTCTCGACTGCCGAGTGAATACTTGTCTCTTAGGGTTAGTTTGGTTTCTCTAAATGATTCGTTCACCCATACTGCTCTGGGGGGCAAGTCGTTAGCCAATGAGAATAACTGACACCTCGATAGTTTCTTGGTGAAGGTGTTTAGCGAATACTCTTCGGTTAGGTATTCCGTTAGCCTTAAGAGGCTATCCAAGCCTTGTTCAAGTGCATTAAACTTTGCCTTGAGTACAACAAAGTTGATTATTTGCACCTCAGTTAGATGCCGTTGGCTATCGATATCGAAAGCGTACCTAAAGGTTTGTCCGGTGGCATCAATCTCGGCAACGTCAAGAATAGTCGGTTCTATTTGGGCATTCACGTTCTTGTAGCGCATATCGATGTTTTCGGATGTACCTTTGAAGAACGCCCATATATTGCCTAGGTCATGAGAGCCAGAATAGTTAAACTCGACTTCTACACTTATCATTTTCCCAATGGTTTCCAATGCTTCTATTGCTCCTTTTAGACGTAACTCTATTGAATGACGCATATTGAAACAAACAGGGTAAACCATCTCATCTACGCTCAAGTCGATATCCCTCGTTTTTAGGACTTGGTCTATGATGAGGTTGGCTGCCTTTGAGAAGCCCATGGCATACTCCACATAACTCGGTGAGCCGTTATCACCAACACAAGCGTTAGCCCAAGCTGGCTCACCACCACAGAATGTAGCGTTATTTTTCCTCATGCTTTGAATTCCCGTTAAACGTGATTGATGCGAGCTGTACTGCTACTAATGATGCCTAAAACAAATTCCATCAGCAAAGAAAAATCATAGAGTTAAGTAAATAAGAAACTTATGGGTGCAGGTCTTTCTTCTTATCAGTGTTTGGCATACCTGATTTAATTTATTGCAATTTATCTTTTGCTAATTTAGCAAGGTCACTGGTTTAGTTCTGTCCAAGGACGTGTTGACGTCCATCTCGACAAACACGTCCTTGCCCCAAAATAAGCTAGAACAAATACTCTAAAAAATTTGGTGCTTGCGTTTCACCCTACGAAAAGTTATCCGATAGAATGTAACCCAACACTATTGAGCCTTCATTGTGTTTGTTTAATCTGTCAAACTTCCTATTTAATTGGTTAAATCGTCAGGTTATCTTGTTGAGGATAATAAATTACTGAAAATATTGTTATTATCCTTCTTATTCATCAGTAAAACCGACTTCTATGAGATATGAATCCGCTCCTGTAACCCCTGTAGAAAGGCCAAAAACCACTAGAGAAAGAGCAGCTCACCAACGCCGAGAGCGTCAGGAAGAGCTGAGATATACCGCGAGCGATGAAAAACGATGGGCTGAAAATAGAGAGCGCGTTCTTGCTGAACGAAAACCTGCTCAACAAGCGTACGACCTTACGAAAGAAGAATGGAATAAGGACTTACAGGATCAAGCGAAAGAATACCAGTGGGACACCTCACAGCAAGAGAACGTCAGTATTGCCGTACTAACAGTTGAAGAAGCCAACGAGTATTTAGATTTGCTCATCAAAGACACACACGGTCAGCTTTCTACAGGTAAGGACTACACTGGCGTTGGCGTAGGACTCAAAGGGGCTTATGAAGTCGCTAAAGAGCTTGGTGGATGGGGAGCAACCGCCAAAGCCGTCAATATCAATGGTGTAATGAATATTGTGGTTGAGAACTACAAGCCTCGATATTTAGATCTCGGTATCCGTTGGCAACAAGCAACGCCTAAAATGCTTAAGATTGGTCACGCATTGAATACTGTCCAAGGTAATGTCCGTTTTTTGAGAGGCAACATCTATTTAGAGTTTGTGTTTAGTAGTGCGGTCAATGCGGTTGATTACATGCTGCACGATGAGAAGACGCTAAGCGAAGTCGTAGGCCAACTTACGGCGGATGTTGCTAAAGGTGTAGTTGCTGGCGTGGCCGCTCAGGGAGTGCTTTTGGTTGCTCGTGCTGGTGCTGGGATTTTGTTTGGGTTTTCTTTACCTGCCGCAGTTGGGTTAGGTTTGTTTGTTTATTCAGCATTTAAGATCGGTGGATATGTATCGGAATTAGATAATAAGTACAAATTCACTAAGCCAATGAAAGAAACTGTAGAGGCATTAATTGACTGATCATGTTAGATTTTTTAAAGAAACTTACATTTTTAATATTTTTTACAGGATTTGCGTTATGGTGCGGGTTGGGAGCTTATAATTTAATTCATACTGTAGAAAATGTAGGAATTAACCCCGTAATCAGAGTATCGGGATACCTTAACAATACGTCGTCATTTGTATTGTTTGGTTTTTTTCTTCCTTCTATCCCAATGGGATTACTCAACATTGCCAATGGGATTCAACTACCAAAGTTAACTCTGAGATTAATGCTATTCGGAGCATTAATCTTTGCTTTAATCGGACACTATTTCGATACCTCGTTAAGAAAAGGTATAGAAACGTCAAACTACATCGAATGTACATCTAAGCGAGAACTTACATTGAAGCACTCAAGCCGTATTTATGTTCTTCCACCTGCAAAGTGCGATGATTTAACTTAAAGACTTTTTACTGCGAACCCAGCCAATACTTTTTCTGGTGCGATGTTATTCATCGCATCAGGACTTCATAAGTAAACTTACCATACCTGTAGTTATTGATAGTTTGCTAATCTAACAAAGTCACTAGCAAGCTTTTGTCCAGAAACGTGTTTCATCGAGTGAGCAAGAAAAATTATAAATGCCTAGTGAGCAGTGCGAGCGTAAGGAGTGGCTTTATTATTTTACTACCATTCCCCTTAAATACCCTTTTGGCAAGGTGATGGTTTCACGCAGTGAGGCCATCACCTTGCTAAGCCTTCAGGGATAAAAAAGCGTACACACCAATATACATAGTATGTACGCCTTTCATATTGAAAATAAGCATTGCCAGTAAGGGGCTACCACTCACTCTTTCATAAATAGACATGGTTTTTACTGTATACTTAGCGCTGCACCCTTTTTTTGGTTTAGTTGAACCCAACTACACACGGTTTTGCGCGTAAGCGGCTAACTCATCCATTGAGGTTTGTGCAGCAACTTCACCATCAATGTAGTAAGTAACAAACTCACCATCGCGTACACCCATGAGTGTCGCCTTTTCACCGTTGCTGTAAGTAATATCCATTTGAACAGTGTTCTCATCGATTTGCTGCATTCGCCCCTGCTCAATGACACGGTTATACGCTAATGGTGCAATTGGTGCCGTCGTTAACGATTTATCTAACTGGTGATTGACATCAATGTAAGTATCTACCTTTGTATCGAAGATATGTGGCTTACCATTTAACGGGTTCTTACCCGTCCAAAATTCTAGAGAGTTAAACACGATATAATCCGCTGCGATCGCGACACCATAAACAGGCGCTAAAAGCATATTTAGGCCACCTCGAGCGTAACGGTTGTCAACAGCTTTCAAGTTAAACCCCATGACATAACCTGTCACGGCATTACTACCTACGCAACCTGAAAGTGAAACTGCTACCGCAGTCAATGCACCAATTTTAGCAATTGCCTTTTTCATCAAAACCTCTAGTTAGAAAGTGTGAAACCTCAAATTCGGCGCGGATATTATCGGATAAAAAGTAGGGTTAAAAGTCCGTTTTTTTGTCCTCCATGAACAGTATTATTTTTAATACAGTCACATTTTTTAAGGCTATTATTGCGCTCTCTTCTCTATGTCTTGTTATGTATTAAACTGATAGAAAAGATCATATTGAAAACAAAAACTTCACACATACCAAAATTTCACGCATGACGATTAAAGTAATTTGTCGTGTCCTTAATGAGAATGATTAGTGCGATTTTGCAGCAATTGTTACATTGCTGATGACGCATTTGACAGAGATGGTTTATGGCCAGAAGTAAAAAAAGCAAAGTGTTTGAGCTCTTAGGACATCAAATACAACCAGGACAACGATTAGAGATCGAATTTGAAGCAGCGAAGCTATATACACATTCGCCTTTATCTATTCCTGTGGAAATCATCCATGGGAAACAAGAAGGACCAGTGTTAATGGTGAATGCTGCTATCCATGGTGATGAGCTTAATGGCGTAGAAATCGTTCGTCAGATCATTAACCAACTGGATCCACAAAAACTGAAAGGCACTGTCATTGCAGTACCTATCGTTAACGTTTTTGGTTTCATCCATAAATCTCGTTACTTGCCCGACCGACGAGATCTCAACCGTTGCTTTCCTGGCAGTGAAAAAGGCGCACTTGCATCTCGTATGGCACACGGGTTCTTTAACAACATTGCCAAGCGTTGTGACTACATTTTGGATCTACACACAGGGGCAATTCATCGCACGAACTTGCCACAGATCCGCGCAAACTTAAGCAACCCAGAAACTCTGCGTATTGCTCAAGCATTTGCAACGCCAGTGATTGTTGATTCAGCATTGCGTGATGGCTCTTTACGCAGTGAAGCAGAAAAATGTGATATTCCAGTGCTCACCTACGAGGCTGGCGAAGCATTGCGCTTTGATCCACTTTCGATCAGCGCTGGTGTGTTCGGGGTTCGGCGCGTAATGCAAGCCATTGGTATGTTGCGAGCGAGCAGGAAAAAGCTGCCTGAGCCTATCATAGCGAAGTCCACCAGCTGGGTTCGCGCGTCAGGTAACGGCATTTTGCGTACTGTCGTTAATCTGGGAGACAAAGTAGAACAGGGTGAAACGCTCGCTTATATTAGCTCTCCTCTTGGTCATGATGAGATAGAACTAAAAGCCCCGAAGCGTGGTTTAGTTATCGGTCAACAAACATTACCATTGGTGAACGAAGGCGATGCAATTTTCCACCTTGCCTATTTTAACCAAGGTGATAATGCTTTAGAGCAAGCAGTCGAAAGCTATATTGAAGGCCTCACTGAATTCGATGCCGAGCCGCTGACCACCGGACAGATACCGTTAGAAACTCAGTAATTCCTACCAAGTAGGCGCCTGATTAGCTCAAAAGGAGCAACAGTGCTCGCACTATCTTGTTTAAAGCCAATAAGCTCAGCGTCCATGATGCTGGGCTTTTTGTTTTATGTACGCTAACGATACTCATCGCAGTTTCCACGAATGGATAAAAAACTTTACAATCCGTCGCAAAAACACATTTGATAATTAATCTCATTATCATTTATTAATCGTAATAATGTTCTTATAATCCGAGCTTCATAAAAACACTATAAATCATCAATATGAAACGATTAAAAAGTCATCCATTCAAAGTAAATCTCATTTCACTGGCTTTGCTCTTCCCTCTTTATTCATATGCCGAGACAGCGCCAAATGAAGAGCTTGAAGTCATAGGCGTTCGTTATGCCAAACCTATTACCATTGCTGAGCCTGCGCAAACCACCATTAATTGGTCAGAGATTGAAGAGCAACAGTACTCTAATTTTGCCTCAATGATCGATGCCGTTCCCGGTGCATCAATAGATGGTGGCGGTCGTTCTGGTGGCGAACGTATTAACATTCGTGGTTTTGATGATCCAAGCGATATCGCCGTCTTTGTCGATGGCGCTCCAATTGGCTTTCAACAATACCGCTACGGTACCTTCTTTTTTGATCCGTTCTTAATTGGCGAAGCAGAAATTATCAAGGGCGCGCACGACTATCGAGCACTCAACGGGAAGTTTGGTGGCTCCATTCGCATTAAAACCAAAAGTGTCGATGATCTCCTGTACGGCGAAAGAAACTTTGGTGCCCGCATCTCAAGTGCATACAACACCAACGGCGATGAGAACGCCTACACGCTAACACTCTATGGTAAAAACGATACTGGTTTTTATTTTCTAGCGAATGGCTCGGTAAAAGATTCTGATGACATTAAAGTCGGAGGTGGTGAAACGCTAGATTACTCAGGTTATGAGCAAGAAAACATGCTCGTAAAGGTCGGTTATGAAAACAACGATCACGAGTTTGAAATTAGCCACACTCGCTACAAAGATGAAGGTCGTAAACCTTGGGCTAACCGCCGCGGAAAAATGCCTAACATCACCGAATACAATATCAAGAAATACGGCTCATTAGAAAAAGCCCAATACGCTTACACCGTCGATAACAAATACACGGACAACACCACAACCATCTCTTACCACTACATGCCGACTAACCCGTATATTGATTTCAATATCAAAATGGCACGTTCCGAAAACGATCGTCATTGGGTTCGCCCTGACGTAGCATTCGAGAAAATGTTCGTTTCTGTTGGCAGTTACGGTCATGAGTCATGGCTGAGTTACGAGCGTGACTACGTTGATGTGTTTAACCAAGCGCAATTCGGAGACCACACTCTAGTCACTGGGCTTCAATATCAAAAAACCGATAGAGACTCGTTGGTATTCAACGCATCATACGACAGTAATGAAGCGAAAAACTACGGTTGGTACACCCCTTACTACGAACCATCTGGCACGCAGTCAATTTATGCCGCTTACATTGCTGATCACTATCAAGCAACAGACCGCCTAACAATCACACCTTCTCTGCGTTACGAATACATCAAGAGTGAAGGAAAAGGGAACGCAGCGCCGGATTATAATGATCCAGCTGCCGGACATAACTACGGTGAAACGACGCATAAAGGCTTTAGCCCACGTTTGGATATCGACTTTGATGCGAGCAATAATACGCGTTTAAACGCCTCCTACGCCTACGCTTTAAAAGCACCAACCGTTGATAACATCTACTCAGTGCAATATGCGCGAGCTACCGCTACGGCTACTGCTTTGAATCTGGACGTGTCTCGTATCCATGCTTATCAAGCAAGCGTTATCAACTTAACGGAAGGGCTGGTGAACTCTCGCGATAACCTCGCAACAGAGTTAACTATGTTCTATAACGATGTTAGCGACACAGTTGATATACGAACGGGCGAAAACCTCGACAAAAATACTACTGAGTTACAAAGCTGGAATACAAACCTAGATGGCTTTAAAAACTATGGCTTTGAGCTAATTTCACAATACCGGATTGAAGATTTCTACAGTAATTTCTCAGCAAGTTACATTCGCGGCAAAAACAAAGGTAGCCTATCTGACTCTACAGGTTCAGATGATGATCATCCTGATGTACCGCCATTAAACATTAATCTGGGTTTGGGTTACGAATGGATTCCTGGTTTACGTACGGGCTGGGAAGTCCGTTGGTATGATGCGCAAACCAAAACCAAGGCAAGCGGTAATAATTTAAAAGTGAAATCGCCAAGTGAGCAATACACGCTACAAAACGCTTACGTGGTTTGGGAAATACAACAAGTCGAAGGCTTGAGCGTTGGCGCGGTTGTGAAAAACTTAACCGATCGTTACTACGAAGCATACCTATCTAATGGCGTGCCTTCGCCTGGTCGCGAAGTCAAACTGCACCTCACTTATCAATACTAACCATACCTAAAAGATGCAGGGCAGACATTAACTGCCCTGTTATATCGTATCCAATGGCCATAATTGCACGCCGTTTTATTTATCAGTATTATCATTTCCTTTTGCTTGCATACACATTATGAACAATCTAAAAACACGGCTTCTTCTGATTTGCTTCTTCCCTGTAGGTAGCCTAGCGCAAGCTTCTGAGAACATTGCAGACTACTTACAAGAACAAAGCAAGCACCAAGTTTCAGAAGATTTTTACGCACAGCCAACAGCAAATAACCTGAATCTAGATGCAAAAACTAACTCTTTAACTTGGCACGAAGATGGTAAGCCGGATCACTGTCGTTACGCCAAGCAGCCCAAAGACGTCGCAACACATTTCGACTACGGTGAAGCAAACGATCTATCTGACGGCTTACAACACTTTGATTTACCGGAAAGACATTCTGCAAAGGTCAAATCGACACATCGCACTTATGCTAATAACCCTCACCTTCTTCCTGGCAATAAACAATTTGCAGCCCCTGAAGACGGCACGTTTAGCTTGTCCGTATCGTCGGATTGTTTTTAGCCGATATAAATAAAAAATGCCCTGAGACAAAACTCAGGGCATTTTCACTATTTGTTTGATGGGTAACGTCACCATCTCACCGATTTAAACTTATTCTTCGTCAGTGTCTACTTCGGTTTCACGTGCTTTGCGGGCTTCTTCTTTACGAACTTTTGCCGCTAGTTGTTCTGCTTCACGCTCTTGACGTTGCGCTGCTTTACGCTCGTTACGAACCACTTGGTTTTGGATAAATCCAGCCAGTTCTTGTTCAGCCCAAGCTTGTGCTTTCTCTTCGCTGTCAAAGCCTGTTTCACGCTTTGATACTACAGTCTTACGAGATGTCACTTGGCGAGTGATTTCTGCGCTCCAGCCGTTACGTTTTTCAGTGACGCGGATAGCAAATTTTGGATTCTTAGACATTTCTTTCATTTCCTAAGGGATTTAGGGATCAATCAGGGATTCGGTCAACTTGATAACTCCATCTAAGCTGAGCTGTTTAACACCATCCCTTGGTAAGCGCGGTATTAGAGCATAAAAGTAATCTAAACGCTGCAAGTTTTTTACGCTAGATAATAGATGACAAAGAAGAGGCAGAACAAAGCAACGTTTCGCCAAGTCACTAGAAAGAGCGACGAAGAAAAAAGAGTGATAAGAAAAAAGAAAGCGCTGGTCTCTCAACCAACGCTTTACTTAAGCTAGATTAACCTTGGTTAATTAACCGATATTCTTACGGGCATTTTGGAACATACGCATCCAAGCGCCATTTTCACCCCAACCTTCCGGAGCCCAAGAATTTGCAACTGTGCGGAATACGCGCTCTGGGTGAGGCATCATGATAGTTACGCGACCGTCTGCTGTTGTTAAACCGGTAATCGCGTTTGGCGAACCATTCGGGTTGTTCGGGTATTGTTGTGTTGGGTTACCGAGGTTATCCACGTAACGAACCGCAACCGTACCTGATGCTTCAATCGCTGCTAGGTGCTCTGTATCACGTACTTCTACACGCCCTTCTCCGTGGGAAACCGCGATTGGCATGCGCGAACCAGCCATGCCGTCGAAGAATACAGAATCAGATTTCTGTACTTCGACTAGGCTAAAGCGCGCTTCAAAACGCTCAGATTCGTTGCGAACAAAACGTGGCCACAAGTCTGCACCAGGGATCAGTTCTTTCAAGTTCGACAGCATCTGACAGCCGTTACACACACCTAAAGAGAACGTCTCTTCACGGTTGAAGAACGCTTGGAACTGCTCACGTGCTTGTGCGTTAAACAGGATAGACTTAGCCCAACCTTCACCCGCACCTAGTACGTCGCCGTAAGAGAAGCCACCACAAGCTACTAGGCCATGGTATTCATCCAGTACCGCTTGGCCTGTTAGGATATCGCTCATATGGATGTCGGTTGCTTCAAAGCCTGCTCTGTCAAACGCTGCTGCCATTTCGACGTGGGAGTTAACGCCCTGCTCACGTAGGATTGCCATCTTAGGTTTAGCACCTTTCGCAATGTACGGTGCTGCAACGTCTTCATTTACGTCGAAGCTGAGCTTAACGTTTAGACCCGGGTCAGAGTTGTCTTTCTTAGCTTCGTGCTCTTGGTCTGCACACGCTGGGTTATCACGTAGACTTTGCATCTTATGCGTTGTTTCAGCCCAGATAACGCGTAGTTCGGTACGTGAACGTTCAAGCACAACTGCATCACCAGAAGTGATAACAAAGTCGTCTGAAGCTTCAACAGAACCAATCACATGTGAGCATGCCTCTAAGCCGTTTGCCGCCAGAGTAGATAGAACTGAATCTAGATCATCATTCTTAACTTGAACAACCGCACCTAGCTCTTCGTTAAATAGAACGGCTAGCGCATCGTCACCCAGCTCTGCGATGTTCGCTTTTACGCCACAGTGACCCGCGAACGCCATCTCAGCCAGTGTAACAAAAAGACCGCCGTCGCCTTTATCGTGGTAAGCCACTAGCTTGTCATCACGTACTAACGCTTGCATTGCATCAAAGAAGCCTTTTAGCTGCTCTGCATTATCTACGTCAGCAGGTTTGTCACCCAGCTGTTTGTATACTTGTGCCAATGCTGTCGCACCTAAGCGGTTTTTTCCGTTACCCAAGTCAACAAGAACTAGAGAGGTATCTCCTTTGTCAGTGCGTAGTTGTGGAGTCACGGTCTTACGTACGTCTTCCACACGACCAAATGCCGTGATAACTAGCGACAGTGGAGAAGTGACTTCTTTGCTCTCGCCGTTTTCTTCCCACTTGGTTTTCATCGACATGGAGTCTTTACCAACTGGGATCGTCAAACCTAACGCAGGACACAATTCTTCACCAACCGCTTTCACTGCTTCGTAAAGACCCGCATCTTCACCTGGGTGACCCGCTGGAGACATCCAGTTCGCAGACAGTTTAATGTGTTTAATATCACCGATGTCTGTTGCCGCAATGTTCGTTAGTGACTCACCAACGGCTAGGCGAGCCGATGCTCCAAAGTCTAGTAATGCCACTGGCGTGCGCTCACCCATCGACATTGCTTCGCCATGGTAAGTGTCGTAGCTTGCCGCTGTTACTGCGCAGTTTGCTACTGGTACCTGCCAAGGGCCAACCATTTGATCACGAGCAACCAGACCCGTTACTGTTCGGTCACCGATAGTAATTAGGAATGTTTTTTCTGCAACAGCAGGAAGACGAAGTACGCGATCCACCGCTTCATTAAGCTCAATACCATCACGAACAATGGCAGGGCTTTCAACTTTTAGTGTGGTTGCGTCACGGTGCATCTTCGGTGGCTTACCAAGCAGGATATCCATTGGCATATCGATTGGCGTATTGTCGAAGTGAGAATCTTCTAACGTTAGATGACGCTCTTCTGTCGCCACACCCACCACTGCATACGGTGCGCGTTCACGCTTACAGATTGCGTCGAATGCTTCCATGTTTTCTGGCGCTACCGCTAGAACGTAACGTTCCTGTGATTCGTTACACCAAATTTCCAGTGGGCTCATGCCCGGCTCATCGTTTGGTACATCGCGTAATTGGAACTTACCGCCACGCTCGCCGTCGTCGACAAGTTCAGGCAATGCGTTAGAGATACCGCCTGCACCCACATCGTGGATAAATGCGATTGGGTTGTCGTCACCTAACTGCCAACAACGGTCGATCACTTCCTGACAGCGACGTTCCATCTCTGGGTTTTCACGCTGTACTGAAGCGAAGTCCAGATCTTCTGCTGACTGACCAGATGCCATCGAAGATGCCGCACCACCACCAAGACCGATGTTCATTGCCGGACCACCAAGTACGATTAGGCTCGCACCCACTGGAATCTCTTTCTTCTGTACGTGTTCATCGCGGATGTTACCCATACCACCAGCAATCATGATTGGTTTGTGGTAACCACGAATTTCTTCACCCGCATGAGAAGTGACTTTTTCTTCGTAAGTACGGAAGTAACCCAATAGATTTGGACGACCAAATTCGTTGTTGAATGCCGCGCCGCCTAGAGGGCCTTCAAGCATGATGTCTAACGCATTCACAATACGACCCGGCTTGCCGAAGTCGGTTTCCCATGGCTGTTCAAAACCAGGAATACGTAAGTTAGAAGTTGTAAAACCAACCAGACCCGCTTTTGGCTTACCGCCGATACCCGTCGCGCCTTCGTCACGGATTTCACCGCCTGAGCCAGTCGATGCGCCCGGCCATGGAGAGATTGCCGTTGGGTGGTTGTGCGTTTCTACCTTCATCAAGATGTGCGTATCTTCATGGTGGTACGTGTATTGACGAGATTTAGGGTCAGGGAAGAAACGCCCCGCTTTAGAACCTGTCATAACGGCTGCGTTGTCTTTGTATGCAGACAGCACATAGTCAGGTGTCGTTTCAAAAGTGTTTTTGATCATTTTGAACAAAGACTTAGGTTGATCTACCCCGTCGATAGTCCAATCTGCGTTAAAAATTTTGTGGCGACAATGCTCTGAGTTCGCCTGAGCAAACATCATCAATTCAATGTCGTTTGGGTTACGCCCAAGCTTGGTAAAGTTCTCGACCAAGTAATCAATTTCATCTTCTGCGAGTGCCAAGCCAAGGGAAACGTTTGCCTCTTCAAGCGCAAGACGACCGCCAGCTAAGATATCAACATGTGCGACAGGCTTAGGCTCTGCAACAGTAAATAATGCTGATGCGGCTTCAAATTCTGTGAATACTGTTTCCATCATGCGGTCGTGAATTAACGCTTTAACAGCGTCAGCTTGAGCTTCTGAGAGAACAACTGAAGATTCGACATAATAAGCCGTACCACGCTCTAGACGTTTCACTTTATCCAGACCACAGTTAACAGCGATATCGGTAGATTTAGAAGACCAAGGCGAGATAGTGCCTGGACGAGGCGTAACAAGAAGTAGAAGACCTTCAGGCTCATGCTCTTCGATGGTTGGGCCGTAAGTTAGTAACTTTTCAAGTTTTTCTAACTCTTGGTCATCAAGGTCTGACTTTAGATCGGCAAAGTGCATAAACTCGGCATAAATGCCAGTTACGGGCAGATCTTGTTCACGACAAAGTTCCAGTAGTTTATTAACACGAAACTCAGAAAGAGCTGGGGAGCCACGCAAAATTCTCATGTGCTTAGGTCTCTTATGCAATTGATTAAGGTGATATTGGAATAAATTCAGACACTTAAAATAAGCCCTGTCGAACCTATGCCGATTCCACCTCGTCATTGCGAGCGCATTATATAGTAATTGTTTTTGTGATGTAACACCAAAAGCAACCGTTTGCGTCATTTTTTTTGTCAAATTTGAATTACAACTAAAATGTCGATAAAACACACAATGTCACGTTATAAGTGTGTGATTCACTTTGCCCCATGAGCTCGCTTTGATATAAAGGCAAATAGAAATTTTCCAAGATGTATCTATTAATGCAAATAAGTCACTTCAACCGGCTCAAGCGCAGCGCTCTAATTTTAGTTTCTGTTCTTTTACTCTCTGCTTGCCAGATTGAGTCGGAGCCCAAAAGTGAATTTGAAAAAATTCAAGAACGTGGTGTGCTTCGTGTTGGCACGCTAAACAATCAGCTTTCCTACTACATAGGTCCCGATGGTCCCGCAGGGTTGGATTACGAATTGGCGCGTCAGTTTGCGGAGCAGCTCGGCGTCAAACTCGAGATTAAACCAGCCTTTCGCCAGGCTGAGCTTTTTCCTGCTCTTAAGAAAGGAGATATCGATATCATCGCTACGGGTTTAAATCAAACGTCACAAGCAGTCAAACGATTTAGACCAGGCCCTGCCTATTATTATGTAAGCCAACAAGTGGTATATAAAAAAGGGCAACTTCGACCACGTGATATCGAACAACTCATTGAATACCAAGCCTCGAAAGACGACGAGTCCGACGAAGATACAAATGCAGGCGCTCAAACATTAAAGATCGTTGAACAATCGCAATATGTTCCGACCCTAACAGCGTTAAAGAAGCAGTATCCAGAACTTCAGTTTGAAATTGTTGGTGATGCTGACACGAGAGACTTACTCAAATACGTATCGAAGGGTGAGTTACGTTTTACTGTGACTGATTCGGTGGAACTTTCCCTAGCTCAACGCCTTTACCCCGATCTTGCGCTCGCGTTCGAACTTACAGAAGATCAACCTGTGTCTTGGTTTACTCGACGTTCTGAAGACGAAAGCTTGTATGCAATGCTGATAGAGTTTTTCGGTAACATCAAACAATCAGGAGAACTGTCCACCCTCGAAGAAAAGTACATTGGTCATATTGAAGCATTTGACTACGTTGATACTCGCGCATTCATTCGAGCTCTGGATGACAAATTGCCTAAATGGGCACCTTTATTCCAAAAATACAGCGAAGAGTTCGACTGGCGATTAATTGCAGCATTGGCTTATCAAGAGTCACATTGGAAACCAACAGCAAAATCGCCAACGGGTGTTAGGGGGATGATGATGCTTACTCTGCCAACAGCGAAAAGCGTCGGGGTAACAAACCGTTTAGACCCTGAGCAATCTGTTCGTGGTGGTGTCGAGTACTTACGTCGTATTGTAAGTCGCGTGCCTGATAGCATTAACGAGCATGAAAAAATATGGTTTGCGTTAGCTTCATACAATATTGGTTACGGCCACATGATGGACGCACGACGACTCACCAAAGCACAAGGTGGCGATCCGAACGCTTGGGCCGATGTAAAAGACAGGCTGCCTTTACTTCGTCAGAAGCGCTATTACAGCCAAACTCGCTATGGGTACGCCAGAGGCGATGAAGCGCGTAATTACGTAGAAAATATTCGACGTTACTACCAATCCATCATTGGTCATGTCAGCCAACAGCCAGCGATTGATGAGAATAGCGATGACTTACAAGTGATTCCGCCGCTCACCCCCGACATTTTGATATCGGGCGCAGTAGAGACCGTCGTAGAACAAGTCTCTGGCGCTTCTGACGTCACGGTTGAAGAAGACACCGAACAAAAAAGCATTGAAGAATAAACCCGCGGTAAACTAAAAAATGACGAGCCCATGAGCTCGTCATTTTTATTGAGTCCTAACGAAAACTTATCTAGAATCCAAGACTCTGAGTGACACCAACCACACTCAACCATTCCTTTGGTTGGTCGCCTTTTCTTCATCGTTAGTAAAACTGATTGCTTTGTAACAGATTGTTTTGCAACCACATGGTTTAGCTCACTTGATGAAGCGGCGCCTTCGGCTACACTCTGCCGAAATAACGTCACTCCTATTATTAAGCATCGTATTGAAATTGTTTGCTGGCTCTGTGCAATGCAGAAGTCAAATGAAGAACGTTTAAACCATACAATGTTTAGTGCGATTATCGAGCCTATTGCCAAGCATCGATAAGCCGCGCTTTACTGGTATAAGTCTTGTCTGCAGGAGGTTTTGAATATGAGAAGACGTAGAGTGCAGTCAAAGCGTTTAAATAACACAGTAGCTGCTATCCGACGTAAACGTAAACTGACATGTATGAAAAAGAAAGTAAGTTCACGTAATCGTGTTTTTGTACATTTAGTCAATCACTAGTGCGTCCAAGCAAACATCTACCACGTTGTAGGTGTTTGCTAGCCCTCACTACTCCCACTACTTTGTTCGCTCTCTCCATTTTCTAATGCTTTTTGTGCTTGCTTCTTCGCTTTAATTTCCTTTCGGCGGCGCTTAAAAAACGCTTGTAGCTGAGTGCGGCACTCATCTTCTAGCAGCCCCTTTTCAACTAAGGCGTAATGGTAAGCGGCTTGGCTTTCAAACAAATTAAGCACTGTTCCTGCTGCTCCAGCTTTTAAATCTGGCGCTCCAAAAACAACCCGCTTAACGCGGCTATGCAATAAGGCTCCGGCACACATTGGGCATGGCTCAAGTGTTACATATAACGTCGTATCCAGAAGGCGGTAATTTTCTAGCTTTTGGCCTGCTTTACGCAGCGTTTGGATCTCAGCATGTGCGGTAGCGTCATTAGTACCAATAGAGCGATTCCACCCCTCAGCGATAATTTCACCATCTTTGACAAGCACTGCGCCAACAGGTACTTCCCCCTCAGCTTCTGCTTGCTCAGCAAGCTCCATCGCTCTGCGCATAAACAATTCATCTTGAGGGGTAAACGGATGGTTAGACAAAGGAGGCTCCAAAGAAACAAAAATGATTGAAGTTGGGAATTTTATCACCAACTTCGGTTTCACTACAGCGACACATCACGGGACAAAGTTTGCAACTCCAAAAAACCTAGTTACAAGACCTATCGATGTTCGTTGTGCGAGAACAAAAAAGCGCAGATCGAAGACCTGCGCTTTTCGGCTGCCAATTAGTGGCTTTCACACCCTACACGTTTTTACATGGTGTAAGTGTAAGGAGCTTGAATGCCTAGTGGGATACCTACCATCCAATAAGCAACTAGGAAGATAGACCAACCGATCAGCATTGCGATCGAGAATGGCATCATTAGTGACGCAAGCGTACCGATACCAGCCGACTTCACATAACGCTGACAGTAAACCACTACAAGAGGGAAAAATACCATTAGAGGCGAAATGATGTTCGATACAGAGTCACCCACACGGTAAGCCGCTTGAGACAGCTCAGGCGAGATACCAACCGCCATTAGCATTGGCACTAAGATTGGACCAATTAAAGCCCATTTTGCCGATGCCGAACCAATAAGTAGGTTTACAGACGCGGTTAGAAGGATCATACCGATGATGGTCACTTCACCTGGTAGGTTCATCGCTTTTAAGCCTTCTGCGCCATACAACGCTAGCATCGTACCGATGTTTGACTGAGCAAATGCAGATAAGAACTGAGCACAGAAGAACGACATTACAATGTATGCGCCCATGGTTGACATGGTGTCAGCCATCGCTTTGATAATGTCGTTGCTGGTCTTGAACGTTCCAGACACTTTACCGTAAACGTAACCAGGAATGATAAACAGAATAAAGATCAGCGGAACGATAGACTTCATGATCGGTGCTGAGAAGGCCGTAATTTCACCTTCAGGCGAGCGTAGCGCTGATGTTTCTGGAATTAATGCTGCAACAAGTAAGGCAATACCCGCCATCATTGCCCAACCAGCATAACGGAATGCTTTTGATTCCAGTTCAGTAAATGAACCTAGGTTTGGCGCAGTTTCCGCATCGTCATCAATTGGCATTTTTGACAAACGAGGCTCAATGATTTTTTCTGTCACGTACCAACCAATCGCTACAATAATGATGGAAGATAGGCCAGTAAAGAAGATGTTCGCTAATGGGTTAACCACGTATTCAGGATCAAGAACCTGCGCCGCAGTTTGCGTAAAGCCAGCCAATAGCGGATCGATACCTGAAGGGATAAAGTTTGCAGAGAAGCCACCAGATACACCTGCAAATGCTGCCGCAATACCCGCTAAAGGGTGACGACCTGCCGCATGGAAGATAATACCGCCCAGAGGAATAACCAGAACATAGCCTGCATCTGCCGCAGTATGCGATACAATGGCAACCAAAATAAGCATTGGAGTAAGAAGCTTAGCTGGCGTGAAGTTCAGCATCTTCTTAAGACCCGTCGTAATAAAGCCCGAAGAATCTGCAACACCCACACCTAGCATTGCGACAAGTACGATACCCAGTGGCGCAAAGCCAGTAAACGTCGTCACCATGTTAGCAAGGAAACTTGCTAGCGCTTCGCCCGTAAGTAAGTTGGTGATAGTAAGAGCTTCGCCCGTTCGAGGGTTTGGAAGATCGAATGATACATTCGACAAAAGTGCTGACGCCGCCCAAGTAATGATCAATGCCCAGAAGAACAAAATCGCAGGATCAGGAATTTTGTTACCTGTCCTCTCGATAAAGTTTAAAAAGCGCTCCATCCCGCTCGGCTTCGATGATGGTGCTTTATTTACAGCTTGGTTACTCATGGTAACTCCATAGTGAATGATGTTGGTGCCAAGGCCTATTTGAATAATTATAACGGCCTACTATCCAACGAGTATTCTAGTAAACACTAATGGAGAAAGCACAAGGTTCTAGATTTTTTTTCATAATTGGAGACATATTTTGCAAAAAAACAAAACCAAAGATACAAGCCTGAAACATTATGGAAAAATCAACATATACATTTAGTAAACGAGCTGGCAAAAACAGAGGTTGCATAGAGCGATGAATAGATAGTTTTAAGAAAAGAAACTATACGTGATGAGAAGCAAGAAATAATTCTCTTCAATATAAAAAGGGCAACGCGGACAGTGAACACCTTATCCAGAACTCCAATCGGTTTTGATTGAATCGGCGTAAAACAGGAACCTAGACTATTTAATCAAATTCGCTATGTTTAGAGATCATGGTTTTCAGCTCTACCGATTGTATTTTACCGTGGCGATCTTGCCATAGAGCTTCCATATGTATCGTTTTAAGTGCGCCCGACAGAGTTGCCGTTGGCACAGACCAAGATAAAGTATACAAGGGGTGCGTAGTATCTTCCCCAGAGACAATATTTGTATCAAAATTAGCGGCGGGCATCGAGGGGACTGCAGAAATAGCCCCACGCGTACGAAACCACTCTAATTTCTGCTCAGCAAGATTTAGCGCTTCAATGCTATGCATCGCGTAATCTGCCCGCAGCTCAATGTAAGCTTGCAACTTAACCAATCCAAGAGCACCGACACCAATTAAAATAAAAGAAATCATTATTTCAATTAAACTAAAACCATGTTGTTTACTTGGCATTCCAACTTCCCTCTTGCCAACGAACATCATTTCTCCTTGTTGTAGGTCTTTTGCTGGAATCAAATAGTAACTCCATTGAGCCCGCAATTGAGGTTTTTAACCCATCAGTATCAAAACCATAACCACCCGTTGCGTGAAATGCCCCTGCATCAACATAAACAGTTTGTGTAAGATCAGTATATTGTTTACCAATGGTAAAATTAGTCGGTGAGCCATCAGCATTCGAGAACAAACTTTCCCAATAGCTTTTTAACTCATCAGGAGCAAACTGTGGTTTAGTTTTATCGACTAAATGAAAAAGCGAACCCTGAAATGTTGTTGAACCAGTATTGATAAAAATACCATCTTGAATAACTAACGTATATTTCTCATGGTTGCCTTGAAGTGCTAAATTCCCGTGAATGGCGCAGTCACCAGTAATCCAAACCTTATCTACTTCCTTAAAAGCATTTTCGATAGCTGATTTACACTGTGTCGCATTTGACAAATTGATTTTCCCAGCTTTCGGAAATGAAGCTTTGACTTTATCAATGTTTTCCGGTGTTTTTTTGTAATCAAAAAAGGTTTGGAATGGATCGACTTCAGAGTCATAAACAAAATCGCCTTTTAGCTGCGGATCAGAAGTTTCAGGTTTATTAGTTTTCGTAATTGCATTCCCAGCTTTTACTGTAACATTGGTTGTCGTTGCAGCGGTACACCCTCCAGCAGGAGAACCATCATATAAGCTATTCGCTCTTATTGATGCAGTGTTATATTTTGATCCTGTGCTTCCGCCTTCCATGGTATAACTATACCGATAAGTCAGTGATATGCATTCATACAGATTGTCAGAATTAAGATCACCTTTCGCATCTGGATGAACCTTTAAATCACCATAAGTAGTTAACTTGGATGTGGTTTGTATCGCTCCTTTTCCACGATTACTTAGTGTACTGAAAGTTTTATTGAGCTGGGCCCAACCATTGTGAGATATAGAATTAATACGATAGACTCCTGCCCCTATATCAGTAACGTTCAGCTGGCTAAGGTTTAATTCCCTCTTACATAAGGTATTTAAATTATTGTGATTAATTGGGATGAGCTCGTTCACTATGGATACATCATCTGTGACATAAGCAAATAGACACTCAAGCCCCCCTTCCGCTTCCCAGTGCTGTTGCCGAGAACTAACTTCATTCTGCGCACGCTTAATTTGATAAAATAGATTCTTATATGACCCTAACGTCACAACCAAAGCGACAGAGAGCAGTATGGAAGTAATAAGTAACGTGGCCACTCCTTGTTGATGCTTACGTATCATTGCCAATTCCTTTGCTGAACTTGTAATAAAATGGCGTGAGAAATTGCCGGATCATTTTTTAATTCAGCGGCCATTGAAATAGAAATAAACGCACTCTCTATTGACGAACCTGATAGTAATGTTCGACTAACACCAAATTGAGTTACTTTAATTTGCTTAGGATCAAAAAGATCAAAACATCCACTAGCAGCAGACACGACACTTAAAGGTGATGGTGAATCATCCTGGCAATATTCCAACATATTATCCTTTAACCGATATATCGTATTACTCACAGAGCTTGCTGTGTTTCGATAAACATAACCGATTTTTTCGGATTGTTGATATAGAACGCTAGGAGAACCGGAAAGCATCATTGATTTTGTCGTAATACCATCAAACCCTGCTCGCTGAATATCCTCTTTCACTTGTTGAATTACACTACTCATCTGCTGAAGTAGCATTATTTCCTTGCTTCGCTGCACAGCTGTTTTTTGGTTAGAAAGAAACACTGCGCCAACAATGCCCAAAGCGACAAGTCCTAACAACGCAGCAATCATAAACTCAACAAGTGTACTACCCTGCTGTTTAGCATTGTTCAAAGCCATATTTTGCCTTATTCATAGCGCACACTTTTACTCGCCCTGCTCCGTTATGAACAGTTACTTTTATCGGACTGGTATCCGCTTGAGATTTCTTCAGGTGAATACTTCCCGCATTTTTGGGATTCCCCATAACACGATCAAACTTGACGCTAGTTATATTACTCGACACCACCAGACCCCGATATAGATGACCTTGCAGCTCAGCAACAGTATTCATTGAAGTAATGTCAGTGACATTCGATACACTCGAGAGTGTGAGCTTCCAGCTTCCGGTGGATGAAGGCAAGCCTTGAATATGAACCCAAAAATCTTGATTTCTCATCACCGATTCCGATTTCGCTTGGATCAAAAAACCCTGTAATTCGTTGGCTAAATTCACTATTTTCATGTGTTGGCTAACTTTTGAAAAACTTGGGGCGACAAAAAGTAGTAGTACTGACAAGACAGCAACAGTAATAAGAAGCTCCAACAACGTAAACCCGCGAGGCATTTCCCAAATTCCTATGTAAACGGCAAAAGGGCCGTAATTCATCTTGCACAGATGCTATCACCTGCCAAAAATAGGCGGAAAAGTGAAAAGGAAACTACTCGTGATGATTCGAATTTCTCGTTGTAACGGCTACAAAAAAGGATTGAGAGGGATGACATTGATCGAATTACTGGTAGCTGTAGTGATTGTCGGGATCATTGCGGCTGTCGCCTACCCTTCTTACACCAATCATGTGCTCAAGTCTCATAGGACGGTTGCCTTGAGCGATCTTAGTCGAATTCAGCTAGAGCTAGAGACATCTTATGATGGTGGGTACGACTGGAGTCATATTATCTCTGGAGGCACATGCACTCTATGTGACTCAGACAAAAATAGATTTTCTTTCAATATTGCGAGCTCTGCAAGTACGGCCTATACCATTACAGCAACAGCAAAATCGGCTCTGGGACAAGACGACGACGAGTGTTTGACTGGCGCTAAAACGATTACTTTAACGTCAACAAATGTCGAAGAACCAAGTGATTGCTGGAATTAGAAGAACACCGAGATGCAAAAAGGCCTGCATTTTAGCAGGCCTTTGTATTTGTGCTTTTCACTAAAGTCTTAGCTGGTTAAATCATCAAAGAACTTTTTCACACCGTTGAAAAAGCCTTCTGATTTAGGCTTGTGCTTTGTCGCCGCTTCACCACCACAAGATTCTTCAAACTCTTTGAGCAGTTCTTTTTGGCGTGAGCTTAGATTTACTGGTGTTTCGACAACCAACTTAACAATCAAGTCACCGATACCGCCACCGCGAACGCCTTTCACACCTTTACCACGCATGCGGAACATACGACCTGTTTGCGTTTCTGAAGGTACTTTTAGGCTTACGCGACCATCTAGAGTTGGTACTTCAACTTCACCACCTAGAGCTGCCATCGCAAAGCTTACTGGCACTTCACAGTATAGGTTGTTGCCATCACGCTCGAAGATATGGTGCTCTTTCACGTGCACTTGTACATACAAGTCGCCAGCAGGCGCCCCCATTTCTCCCGCTTCACCTTCGCCAGATAGGCGAATACGATCGCCAGTATCAACACCTGCCGGGATCTTAACGTTAAGTGTTTTTGTTTTCTGCTTACGACCTTGACCATGACACTCATTACAAGGGTCTTTAATGATTTTACCTTTGCCGTGACAGGTAGGACAGGTTTGTTGCACTGCGAAGAAGCCCTGGCGCATCTGTACTTGACCATGACCATGACAGGTACCACATGTTTCAGCAGATGAACCTTTCTTCGCGCCACTACCATCACAGGTATCACAGTGTACTAGTGTCGGTACTTCGATCTCTTTCGTTACACCACGAACCGCTTCTTCTAGCGTCAATTCCATGTTGTAACGTAGGTCAGCACCTCGCTGGGCACGGTGGCCACCACCGCCACGACGACCACCACCAAAGATGTCACCGAATACATCGCCAAAGATGTCGCCGAAATCAGCACCGCCGCCGCCAAAGCCGCCGCCACCGAAACCACCGCCGCCTTGTTCAAAAGCTGCATGACCGTATTGGTCGTACGCCGCTTTCTTTTGAGGGTCGGTCAGAACTTCGTACGCTTCTTTTACTTCTTTAAACTTGTCCGCCGCAGAATCATCACCCTGGTTTCGGTCTGGGTGGAATTTCATCGCTAGACGCTTATACGCCTTTTTGATATCGCGCTCTGAGGCATCACGGCTTACGCCTAATACTTCGTAAAAATCACGTTTTGACATGTTCTTCGTCACCAGTTAATTACTACAAACGGCATCGATTCACCGCTTGGTGTTTGTATCGTTCTAGGTAAGTGCACTTGTCTGCAACATACTTAACTAGAAAGACAGCGTTTACAAACAGACGGGCGTAAGAGTTGCCCCAAACGCCCGCACACGAAGTCTTATCGACCCCAGATGGCTATGCAGCCATCTGGTTAAGAAATATTATTTCTTGTCGTCTTTAACTTCTTCGAACTCAGCATCTACAACGTCGTCTTCTTTAGACTGTGCACCTGCGTCAGCACCTTGTGCTTGCTGCGCTTGAGCTTGTTGTTGAGCGATTTCCATCAGCTTTTGAGAAGCGGTCATTAGTGCTTGAACTTTAGCATCGATAGCTTCTTTGTCTTCGCCTTTACGTGCTGTTTCTAGCTCAGAAATTGCTGCTTCAATCTTCTCTTTCTCTTCTGCAGGTAGCGCTTCACCAGCTTCTTCTACTTGCTTACGAGTACCGTGAATCATTTGGTCAGCTTGGTTACGTGCAGTCGCTAGCTCTTCGAACTTCTTGTCCGCTTCTTTGTTAGCTTCTGCTTCTTGAACCATTTTCTCGATGTCTTCATCGCTTAGACCGCCAGAAGCTTGGATAGTGATCTTCTGCTCTTTACCAGTCTGCTTGTCTTTCGCAGACACGTGTAGGATACCATCCGCATCAAGGTCAAACGTAACCTCGATTTGTGGCATACCACGTGGTGCAGGCTGGATGCCTTCTAGGTTAAATTGGCCTAGAGACTTGTTGTACATCGCTTGCTTACGCTCACCTTGTAGAACGTGGATAGTTACCGCGCTCTGGTTGTCTTCCGCTGTAGAGAAAACTTGGTTCGCTTTAGTTGGGATAGTTGTGTTCTTCTCAACTAACTTAGTCATCACGCCACCCATTGTCTCGATACCTAGAGACAGTGGAGTTACGTCTAGTAGTAGTACGTCTTTAACGTCACCAGCAAGTACACCACCTTGAACTGCAGCACCCATTGCTACTGCTTCGTCAGGGTTTACGTCACGGCGCGCTTCTTTACCAAAGAACTCAGCAACTTTCGCTTGAACCATTGGCATACGAGTCTGACCACCAACTAGGATTACGTCAGTGATGTCGTTTACTGATAGGTCAGCATCAGCTAAAGCTACTTTTAATGGCTCAAGAGAGCGTTGTACTAGGTCTTCAACTAGAGATTCTAGTTTTGCACGAGTCACTTTAATGTTCATGTGCTTAGGACCAGTTGCATCTGCAGTAACGTAAGGTAGGTTTACGTCTGTTTGAGAAGTAGAAGAAAGCTCGATTTTCGCTTTCTCTGCTGCTTCTTTAACACGCTGCATTGCTAGTGGGTCGTTCTTAAGGTTGATGCCTTGCTCTTTGTTGAACTCATCAACCAAGTAGTTGATTAGACGGTTATCAAAGTCTTCACCACCTAGGTGAGTATCACCGTTAGTTGCTAAAACTTCGAATGTTTTCTCGCCTTCAACTTCATCAATTTCGATGATTGAAATATCGAATGTACCACCACCAAGGTCGTATACCGCGATAGTGCGATCGCCGCCTTTCTTATCTAGACCGTAAGCTAGTGCAGCTGCCGTTGGTTCGTTGATGATACGTTTAACTTCTAGACCTGCGATACGGCCAGCGTCTTTTGTCGCTTGACGCTGAGCATCGTTAAAGTAAGCAGGTACTGTGATAACTGCGCCAGTTACTTCCTCACCAAGGAAGTCTTCAGCAGTTTTCTTCATTTTCTTAAGAACTTCAGCAGAAACCTGAGGAGCTGCCATTTTTTGGCCTTTCGCTTCTACCCAAGCATCACCGTTGTCAGCCTTAACGATTTTGTAAGGCATGATTTCGATGTCACGCTGAACTTCTTCGTCTTCAAAACGACGACCGATTAGACGCTTAATTGCAAATAGCGTGTTTTCTGGGTTAGTTACTGCTTGACGTTTCGCTGGTTGACCTACTAGCGTCTCACCGTCAGTGTAAGCAATAACCGATGCAGTAGTACGTTCGCCCTCTGCGTTTTCAATTACACGTGGTTTGTCGCCGTCTAATACAGCAACACATGAGTTAGTAGTACCTAAGTCAATACCAATGATTTTACCCATCTGGCTATCTCCGAATAAATTCTATTTTCGTTTGGTTATAACCCCAATGTGGGGGGAGGAGAATCGGGTTTCAACCCTTGCTCACAAACAAAAATAATCAATGTTTGCTTCTCTATGCCACATAGATAAGGGCGGCAAAATGCTTTTCAAGGGCAGAATTAAAAAAAAGCGTCTTTTTTCGAAATTTATGTGTTTCTTTCTGATTAGTTGGGAACTCGTCACACTGCTGTAGCGCAACAAAACGTCATTTCCCAGATAAATTTATTTATGTCCGACTCTTCCTAAATAAAAAACGAGCTCATAAGAGCTCGCTTCAATATTAGGGTTAAAATAAATTATTCAAGGTATTAGGCGTTCGCTTGAGCAGGCTCAGCATCAACACCTTCTTCTTTACCTATCTCACCTTCTGTTTTTGCAACAATGGTGTTCACTGCCGTGTCGCCGACAACGTTAGATGATGTACAGAACATATCATTTATACGGTCGACCGCTGCAATGATTGCTAAACCTTCAGGTGGTAAACCTAGTTGGTGAAGCAAAACGCCTACCATTACCACGCCGCCCCCAGGAACGCCGCCAGCACCAATAGATAACAGAAGAATAGTTAAGCCAAGTGTGAAGATGTCTGCGGTGTTAATTGGCTGGCCAAAAGCGTTCGCAACAAACATCGTTGCTAGAGCAATATAGATAGACACACCAGACATATTCATCGTTGCGCCCAGTGGTACACCGAAGCCAGCAACCGATTTAGAGACCTGAAGCTTTTCTGTCAGTGTGCGCATCGTTACCGGGATAGTCGCGTTTGAGCTCGCGGTAGATAGAGAGAAAAGAATCTGCTCACGAGTTGCACGTAGGAAAGTCTTTGGAGAAGTTCCTGTCGCAATACTCACTGCCATTGGGTAGAAGAAGAAGATCCAGAACACCAACATCGCAACCACCAAAGCCACGTAACCGGCAACGGACATTAATGTATTGGCGTTTAGCGTTGCACCTAGTTGAATCATTAGTGCGAACACACCATATGGTGCAAGACTCATCACTAATCCAACCAATTTCATCATGATTTCATTTGCCATTTTGAATGTGCGAATAGCTGGGCCACCACGAGAATCCAAAGCTTGAATTGCAAGCCCCGTCAAAATTGCCATAAAGATGATTTGCAGCATGTCGCCGCTAGCAAACGCTTGTACAGGATTGCTAGGAACAATGTTAACAACTAAAGAGAAAATGTCCGGCGTCTCTGTCGTTGTCAGCTGTACAGCCTCAGATACCGTTCCTGCTAGATTAGCGCCCGCTCCTGGCTGGAAGATCAAGCCGACAGTCAAAGCCGCCGTAATCGCAATGATGGTGTTAAGAATGTAAAGGGTAAAAGTTTTTCCACCAAGACGACCAAATGCACTGATGTCTTTCAAGTCAACAATGCCGCATACGATTGAAACGTAAACTAAAGGAACAACAAGCAATTTGATCAGTGAGACGAACATGCCGCCAACACCTTCTGCTGCTCCAAGTAGGTATGTATCAAAAATCGCAATACCGCTAAATAAGTACTGAATTGCTGTCCCCAGCACAAGGCCGGCAAACAAGCCTATAAAAATCTTACTAGAAAGCGATTTATCCATTATAAATCTCCGATATGTTGTGTTTACTATTTACATTTTTGTAGTTATATATGCTTACTTTTAAAGCATTAGTCGCAAATCATACACACCGAAGTTACAAAATAAAGTGATAATTTACATTTTTGTTAACGACATTGTTTTAGAAAAAATGACTATATTTACATTCCTATGCAGAACAAATATTCACACAACGAATGATTACAATCACTTATAGCCCTTTCCGTTAATAAACACGCAGCGAGATGAGAGAAAATCTCCTATAGGAAAATAATTAACCAATAGGAAAAAATATGAAGGGGATCAAATTTTCATTTATCGATATACAACGAAGTTCGATGCAGTCATTTATGTTTAAAACAAAAAAGCGCCCATCAAAAATGATGGGCGCTTTTATATTTAAAAAACAGGTAGTTAAAGTTACTTAGCAACCATTACCATTGCCGGACGAATCACACGGCCGTTTAGTTCGTAACCTTTTTGCATAACAAACATAACAGTGTTTGATTCATGATCAGGGCTCTCCTGAATCGACATCGCTTGATGGAACTCTGGATTGAATGCTTCACCTTCAGGGTTGATTGCTTTCAAGCCAAATTTCGCTACAACGTCTACAAACGTTTTATGTGTTAGTTCAACGCCTTCTAGGAACGGCTTCACAGTTTCATTCTCTGTATCTGCCGCTTGAATTGCACGCTCTAGGTTATCAATAACAGGAAGCAGCTCTTCTGCAAACTTGTTCAACGCAAACTTACGTGCTTTATCGATCTCTTGCTCAGTGCGACGACGCATGTTTTCTACTTCAGCTTTAGAACGCAACACCGCATCTTGTTGCTCTTTTACTTTTGCCTCGCTAGACAATAGTGCCGCTTCTAGTTGAGCAATCTTAGCGTCTGTCTCATCACCAAGCTCTTCAAGCTCAGCTTCAACTTCTTGTGCTTCAGCTTCTACTTTTTCAGCCTCTTCGATGATTTGATCAAGCTCTTCTTCTGTAACTTTGTTTTCTTCGTTGCTCATGATATCTCCAGAATTCAACATAATGCCCTTAAAGCCATGCGCGTTTTTGCGGGCTTTAACCACATAAAAATTCGCATATTTAGGTGACTTGCCATTATTATGGGGATGAAGATTCCTGATTCAAGCCTCTTTAATGCGGAAATGCTATGAAAAATCCATGTAACGTGATCGCGATTATCGGAAAACCAAGAGATCAACAAGCAATTCAAACTCATAAAGAGTTGTACCAATGGTTGACCTCTGAGGGCTATAAAGTATTCATTGACGATCGCCTTGCCGCAATACTGGATGATATCCCACAGAGTCAGTTTGCTAGCTTAGTTGAACTAGGAAAAAATGCCGATCTAGCCATTGTGGTTGGTGGCGATGGCAACATGCTAGGTGCAGCAAGAATTTTATCCCGATTTGATGTACCAGTTATAGGCGTGAACCGTGGAAATCTGGGCTTCTTAACTGACTTGAACCCAGACGACTTCCAAGCGTCTCTGCAAGCGGTACTCGACGGTGAGTATATTGAAGAGGAGCGTTTTCTTTTAGAGGCGGAAGTACACCGCCACGGACAAATAAAGAGTCATAACGCTGCGCTAAACGAAGCCGTACTTCACCCAGGGCAAATTGCCCATATGATTGAATTTGAAGTGTACATAGATGAAAGCTTCGCCTTCTCTTTACGGGCCGACGGTTTGATTGTCTCCACTCCGACTGGCTCGACGGCATATTCACTTTCTGGCGGCGGCCCAATTCTTTCTCCTAGCTTGAATGCCATTTCACTCGTGCCAATGTTCCCGCATACATTGTCGAGTCGACCTTTGGTGGTTGATGGAAAACGTCGAATTAAATTGGTGGTATCACCAGAAAACCGTGGAACACAAGAAGTTAGCTGTGATGGACAAGTCTCACTTCCAGTTACCCCTGGCGACGAAATTCACATCTATCAAAGTCCAAATGTACTAAAGCTCATCCATCCAAAAGACTACAGCTACTATCACGTCTTACGGAATAAGCTTGGCTGGTCTAGTAAATTGTTCTAACACTTGTTACTCAGGGTAATAACTTCAATAAAAAAGCCAGCAGCTCAATTGCTACTGGCTTTTGGCTTTCTTAGACAAGAAATAGACACAAAGTAGTGAGGCGACACGATATTTGTCATCATTAAAGAGAAGCTTATAAATTTTGATCCTGTGGGCAAACTTTACACAAAAGATAGAAAAGCAAATTCAATGATCTATGTCCGGTGATATTCTCACCATGAATAGAGTATTAACTCTATTTCATACAATCAATAAAGGACATATTATGAAGAAAACCATCATTCTGTCTGTTCTCAGTACATTAGCACTTATTGGCTGCCAATCAGAGGAAACGCAAGTCAACAGTGTGTCCAATGCAAAAGCGGAAGATATCACTAAGACGAAACGGGCCCTAGCTCAACAATTGAGTGAGAATTATGCTGCCATTGAACCCATGCTGAGAAGAGATATTACTCCGCAACAGACTAACGTGTCTGTATCAGCATTTGTTAAGCAAAACCCTAACTCAGAGTTCAGCCGCCAGCTTGTACAAGCTGACACTCAAATTCGTAGCTGGAAAGGTATTTCTGAATACTCTGATCAGTTGTTAGAAGTTCGCTTGGCAAATGAAGCCATGATAACAGCATGGCAAAGTGGCGAGGTCGAGCCATTATTTGCATTTGAACCAAGTGGTGATGATGAGAATTGGCAATACATCGAAGCATTTGATGTTTATGGCAACATCCATCAACTCGATGTTTACCAGCTCCCTGAGGTACCTGTACTTGTCGTTGATAACAATAGCTCTGCAGAGCTAAAAGCAGGCTTGCAAGCTATGCAAGCTGAGATGAAAAAACTCGGTCAACCAGCTTTAGTTCAACCATATATTGCTGATGAACAACGCCAAAATACACCGCTATTGTCAAGTAGCGCAGTGGGCGAAGCGGCTCCAATTCAAACCACGCAGTTGAAAAAGATCCGTCTAGCCGATGACAAAGAACCTTGGATCTCTGGCAAGGCAGAAATCTACGCTATCGTAACGGGCGTCAATCCAAGTCGTGATGAACCTACTCTCGATTTGGTGGAGCTTCCATACTTAGACTACGATAACCAAGATTACTATCCAAATCAGATCATTATTCACTGGTCTCGTTACCGCTGGGGTGCGGCAGACATTGTGCTCATGGAGCAAGATGACGGCACAGACTATAAACAATTGGCAAAACTCCTTGTTCAAGTTGCCGAAGAAGTATTGAAAGCGATTCCAGATCCAGAAGTTCAGGCTTACGCGATTATTCCGCAAATCACGAACAAGATCATCGACACTATCCCCGATGGTGTACTCACGAATGATGATGACTTCGTCGACGTTTACTACACTCTAATGCAAGATACTTCATACGTAGATCACCCAGGTGCAGGTGTGAATGCAGTCGTCACACTAGAACCACTAACGATTAACCCAACTCGTCCGTAACCTGTTCAATTTTAATGAGTCGTTGTAATCACATCGGCTCATTTTTCCCACTTCATCACAAAAAAACAGCCTACAAAGAAAATTTTCCCTACCTGACTTTACTGTATAAAGAAACAGTATATACTGTTCCCTTATACAGTATTGTTCAGTTATACAGGTAAATAAAATGCTGGCTCATCTAAGTGTTAATAATTTTGCGATTGTTAAGTCTTTACAACTCGAGCTTTCTAAGGGCATGACCACCATTACAGGTGAAACAGGCGCGGGTAAATCCATTGCTATCGATGCTTTAGGGCTCTGCTTAGGCGGACGAGCCGATGCCGGCATGGTGCGACAAGGTGAAGAGAAAACCGAAGTTAGCGCCGCTTTTTTATTGGACAACAACTTACATGCAACACGTTGGTTAGAAGATAACGATCTGCTAGATGGCAGTGAGTGTATTTTGCGTCGTATTATCACAAAAGAAGGCCGCTCAAGAGCCTTCATTAATGGCAGCCCTGTTCCACTATCACAACTCAAATCTCTAGGGCAGCTACTTATCAATATCCATGGGCAGCACGCTCATCATCAATTGATGAAAAGTGAGCACCAAATGGCCATGCTCGACCAATATGCTGGGCATTTAAACCTACTAAAAAGCACACGAAGTGCTTACCAGCATTGGCGTCAGGCGGATAATAACCTCAAGCAGCTAAAAGAAAATAGCCAGCAAAACCAGGCGCAAAAACAGTTGCTTGAATACCAAATCAAAGAACTGAATGAGTTATCGCTAGGTGAAGAAGAATTTGCAGAGCTCGAGCAAGAGCATAAACGACTATCCAACAGTGGTGAACTCGCCACTACCTGTCAGCAAGCCATCGAACTTATTTACGAAGGTGAAGAAGTCAATGCGCTTGGTATTTTGCAATCGGCCAATCACTCCCTAATTCAATTAGCCGAATTAGATGAAAAGCTATCTGAGCTACCTAACATGCTGTCAGAAGCGATGATTCAACTTGAAGAAACGAAGAATGAATTACGCAGCTACTTAGATGGCATCGATGTTGATCCAGCTCGTATGGCTTATGTAGAAGAACGTTTTTCTAAAGTGATGTCTGTAGCTCGTAAACACCACGTAATGCCAGAAGAACTCTACCAGCATCATCAAGATCTTCTGGCCCAAGTAGAAGCGTTAGATTGCTCCGATGAACGTTTAGATGAACTTGCTCAAGAAGTAGAACACAAGTACCAAAGCTTTCTAACACAAGCAGAAAAACTGCACAAATCACGCAGCCGTTACGCAAAAGAACTGAACAAACTGATCACACAAAGCATGCACGAATTGAGCATGGAGAAAGCAGTATTCAGTATCGAAGTTAGCAATGACAACACGCACCCATCGCCGCTTGGCATGGACAGCGTGTGCTTCTTAGTATCGACCAACCCGGGACAACCATTGCAACCTATAGCAAAAGTTGCGTCAGGCGGTGAGCTATCACGTATCTCTCTAGCTATCCAAGTGATCACCGCTCAGAAAGTAGATACACCAAGTTTAATCTTCGATGAAGTGGACGTAGGTATTAGTGGCCCAACAGCTGCCGTAGTGGGCAAAATGCTACGCAAGCTTGGCGAATCTACTCAAGTATTGTGTGTCACTCACCTCCCTCAAGTTGCCGGATGCGGCCATCAACAAATGTTTGTTGCTAAGCAAACCAAAGCAGGCCAAACCGAAACCCAAATGCACGCATTAGATGAACAACAACGTGTGGCAGAATTAGCTCGCTTACTTGGTGGTAGTCAAATAACCGACTCAACGTTGGCAAACGCAAAAGAACTGCTTATCGCCGCTTAATAAATCGACAAGGGATGAGATATGGATATCAGAGCAATACACAAAACCAACTGCTTAGATCTCATCCCTATTTTTATTGAGTTAGAACATTACTACTTCAAAGAAAAAGCTTCATCAAAACACGATCTGGTCCATTATCTAAAGAGCCAAGTCTTCTCTGAACATTCTGGTGTTAATATCATTGCGGTTTACGATAATGATGACGTCGTAGGCTTTGCATCTTATACCGTCATGTTCCCTGCCCCAAAACTCTCAGGGCAGATGTACTTAAAAGATCTGTTCGTATCTTCGAAGGTTCGAGGAAAAGGGGTTGGTCTCAAGTTAATGAAGTATCTGGCATCTTTGGCGATCAAGTGTGGATGCCAAAGGTTGGACTGGACAGCTGAAAGTAGTAACCCTACCGCAGGTCAGTTTTACCGCTCAATTGGTGCAACACTAATTCATGAAAAAGAGTATTATCGTTTTTCAGGTGATGCATTACGCGAATTCGCCAAAACCGACTAACGAGTCACTAGGCTTTGCTCACCGCTGAAAGCGTCCATCACCCTACTTCCGATTGAAATTTGCTCTTCGTCACCTAACTAATACGTCATGTGGTGACATTTACCGCCTAATATCGGTGAATAAATGCAACTCAACTCAAAATTCGTTGTCAGATTGTCTACCATACGACGCATAGCTTTTTACATCTGCGTCGAGCTTGTTTATTATCAGCGCAGTATTTTAAAGGTTACTAAGAAATTATTATGCAATTAAAGAAGTGGTTAGTTGCCGTACCATTAGCAATGACATTGCTGACAGGATGTTCGGTATTGGAAAGACTGGTTTATCGTATTGATATCAACCAAGGCAACTATGTAGAACAAAGTGCGGTTGATAAATTAAAGTTTGGGATGACTAAAGCACAGGTTCGCTTCGTATTAGGGTCGCCAATGCTTATTGAAAACGGCTATCCAAACACTTGGTATTACATCTATCATCATACTCCTGGCCATGGCGAACCAGTACAGAAAGATCTGATTGTAAACTTTAATGACCAAGGCACACTCGCAGACATCAGTGGTGACTTTCCAAAAAGTGACGCATTTTACGAGCAAATTCAGTAAACTGACTTTTGCAAAAAAACCTCCCGTTTGGGAGGTTTTTTATTATATAGAAATCACGTTAGTCAAACTTTGAGTAACTCACATGAGCTATTGGGTTTATATTAATCCTGCTTATTTTTACGTACAGAACTAGGCTTGCCACCGGTGACTGGGTCTGCACTCCCCTCGGCTTTAGCCTGCTCCGCCCGTTTACGGCGAATCTCTTTCGGATCGGCGAGTAACGGACGATAAATCTCTATTCGATCTCGATCTCGAACGGTCGCATCTAACTTCACGTTACGACTAAACACACCCACTTTGTTCTTGGACAAATCAATTTCAGGGTACAACTCCAATACACCGGATTGTCGAATGATCTCTTCTACCGTTGCGTGATTATTTACCACTAAGTTAAATACACGCTGTTCATGAGGAAGAGCATAGACAACCTCAACGTGAATCATATCTGACTCAATACTCATAACACTCGTAGACCTGTTTTGCGCGTTTAGTAAATGCATTTACCATATTACTAGTAAGCTCGTTAAAAATCTTACCGAAGGCCATCTCAATCATTTTACTTGAGAATTCAAACTCAAGCTTTAGTTCAACCTTGCAAGCTTGTTCATCTAGCGCGGTAAAAATCCAACCACCACGCAACGTCTTAAACGGGCCATCCACCAAGTTCATCATAATTGCCTGACCGGGGATCAACTCATTTGAAGTCGTAAACGTTTTGCTGATTCCAGCCTTCGCCACATCGACAGAAGCCACCATACCATTCCCCGAAGACTCAATGATTCTAGAGCCCGAGCAACCAGGCAGAAATTCAGGGTATTTAGCAACATCATTAACCAGATTGAACATCTGTTCGGCGCTAAAAGACACAAGCGCAGAACGGCTGACTTGCTTCATACATACTCCTATCGATACATGTACAGATTTAAAGCTACTCGCCAATTTTACTTTTATTCCACGATTGCGCAAATAAAAGGATTTCCTATCCGATATCCAACCCGTATAATGACGCTATTATGGCAAAGAAAAAAACGAAACAAAAAGCGGGTAGCAATACTATCGCGCTGAATAAAAAAGCTCGCCACGAGTATTTCATCGATGATGAAATCGAAGCTGGCTTGGAGCTCCAAGGTTGGGAAGTGAAAGCCCTTCGCCAAGGTAAAGCCAATATTTCTGAAAGTTACGTATTTATGCGTGACGGTGAAGCCTTTGTGAGTGGCATGACAATCACTCCTTTAAATCAGGCATCGACACACGTTGTGGCGAACCCTACACGTGTGCGTAAACTACTAATGAGTCGTCGTGAGCTGGATAACCTATTCGGACGTGTAAACCGTGAAGGTATGACATTAACGGCCCTCTCACTGTACTGGTCTCGCTCTTGGGTGAAACTAAAAATTGGCGTAGCAAAAGGTAAAAAGCTGCACGATAAACGTACGGATCTAAAAGAAAAAGACTGGGCAAGAGAAAAAGCACGCGTAATGAAGAGCGCGCTGCGTTAATCTTGACCACTTAAACGCATAGTACTGGACAGCCAATGCTTTTCTGTTACTATGCGAATATTACCTGGGGCTGATTTAGGATTCGACGGGAATTCAGAAGTCTGAGGTGCATGCCGAGGTGCGGTAGGCCTCGTTAACAAACCGCAAAAAAATAGTCGCAAACGACGAAAACTACGCACTAGCAGCTTAATAACCTGCTAAGAGCTCTCTCGCCCTAGCTTCCGCACGTAAGACGGGGATCAACGAGGGATCAAACCCAAACGCGCTAGCCCGGATTCTCCCGCCTGAGAGATGAACGGCGAATTTTAATTCAGGCTAGTCATTCATTAGCGTGTCGGTTCGCAGGTGGGTGGCGAAATTAAAGATCGACTAAGCATGTAGTACCAATGATGAACGGTTTTCGGACGCGGGTTCAACTCCCGCCAGCTCCACCAAACGTTTGGAAAAGGCCACCTTCGGGTGGCCTTTTTTGTATCAACTAAAATAGTCTCTTTTTTCAAACATTCATGCTTTCTGAAATCTTACTACATGGATTACCGCATACCTTTGGCCCATGTAGGTTTACAAACTCGTTGAGTATTAATCAGTAAACAAGAAGTTCATAAGTACTAATCAAAAAGGCAGAAAGCATGGTACTAAAAGCCCTGCAACTTAAAAGTCTTCTGCTTACCTATCCTTTCTAAGAGATAACTAGATCTAAGTCTAAAGCCTATACTCATCTCCCTCGATGAATTGATTGATGCATTCATTGTTAGTTCCTACTCGCTTGTTTCATTACAACTCTATCGATGTAATGACTACAAATAGTAGTTACAAAAAATAATGTAACTCTAATTACAAAATTAACCTTAGATATTGAATAGAAACACAACATATATAGATTTTTAAATTTCAAAATGAAAGTATTGTTGTGAAAAATTAAGTTGCTGGAATTATTACCGTCATATTGGTGAGCATTGTAATGAATTTTGAAGAAAGTAAATTGAATGACGAACACGTTAATCAATACACACCGAAAATCAATGGTGTGTTAACAAAGAAAGGAAAACCACTTAGTAGCCTGAAGGTTAGCCTTAGTATTGGTTTAAGCACCTCAGGGAAATCAATAGACTTATCAACATTCACAGACAGTACTGGTCGCTTTGAATTTTCTCCAGTCTATGAAAATAAAAACATCGTAAGCACTCCTCTTATTGAGCACTATGTAACTATTGTTTTAGTCGCAGAACTCAGTAATGATGAAAGTACTATTATTTGGGAAGGAAGCTTTGATGGTTATAAAATAGAGGATTACGTAAAAAATAACATGGCTAACCTTTCTTGTGACACTGAGAACCCTCTTAAGTACTTTGCTTTTTCAATTGATGATGAAGAAAACGATGACTACTACGTGAACAGTCAATGTAACTTATTTGGTTATATAGACTCTGACTTGTATGGAAATTAAATAATGCACTCATGATGCAACTCCAGTTCCTATGTCTCCTCTTTGGCCATTTACTCACGGTGGTATTGAGTATCGGCTAGATGGAAGTTCTGGCATCTACTTCTGCGCTCATGGACTAGGAAAAAAATCTGTTCCGGGTTATGTCAATACAGCTACAAGTAATGAGTGGTCGGCACTACAACCCAAATCTCAAGCTTACCTAGAACGCAACGTATTTCTTGACTTCAACAATAGATATAATGCTCGGATGACTGATGGTTGGGTAAGTAAAATAGTCTCTTCAACTTTGACTTTACTAAGAATTTCAGGTCTGGGTCATATAATACAACAGATGCGACCGTAGGCCTTGCTACTTGGGTTCAATTAGCTAATTTCAGAGCTAAAAGATGAATGTAACGAACACGTGCGCGGTATTATAGGCCACATAAATGTAATGTCAGGCAATGCGGAAATTAACCTATCTAATATTACTTGTAGAGCAATAAATCTTTGTTTTTCAAGGTTAGTAAAAGGCTAGACAGTCATGCTAGTAACGTATTAAATACCCTGGAGTAACAACAAAATAAATTAGCCATCGTTTTATATATACGCTTCATCGGTCTTAAATTATTTGAATCATAAATAATAAAAGTGCGAAGCTATTTTGCTTCGCACTTTTATTGAGTTCAGCACGGCTAACTATATTAGAAGCGATACTCTACACCTAGTGATGCTTGGTTAAAGTCTGTTTCCGTGTTTGCACCGTTCGCGACATTCTCCGCATTGAGTTCTACGTCGTACCACATATATTCTGCGTTAACTAAGAAGTTATCAGTAACTTTAAAACCAACACCGGCACCAGCGAATACACCTTCATCATCTTTGTTGCCTTGGAAGCCCGCAACGTTGTAATCCGTCGAGTACCACATTTGACCGCCTTTTGCGTAAAGGTCGACACGATCAGCAATAGGGGCTGTAACTTTTAGTGCTGCGGTGTAACCGTCCGTTTCGGCATTTGCTAGGTTATTACCATAGCTACCGAAATCAATGTAACCACCCTCCAACGCCAAGTAAGGATTAAAACGGTAACCAACTAAACCTTGAATAACATCGCTGTCATCATCAAAGTCATCTTGTCCATCAACTTTTAAGTAACCGTAGTTGGCGCCAACATATACACCATGATCGTTGGAGTCCGCAGCATGTGATAAAGTACTAAACGTTGCTAAAGAAAAAAGGCTAATCAAAGTAACAACATTGCTTTTCATTTCGTTCTCCTAATATAAGTTCCATTGAAGGTTCGAATAGTAAAGAGCAAATGCAATGCCAACTTTAAATTAATGAAAAATATATTTAATTTTATAGAATACTGACAATCCTCTAAAGAACGCCAAACAAAAATAGAAAAAAAGAGCTGTCTGTTTACTTTATATAAACAATACTAAATTGAGGTTAATCGCTGATGTGAAAAAGATTCTTGTTAATTTGTAGATTTTTCAAAGAAATTAAATAAACATCTAAAATACTCTTGTAGATTAATCCTTCAAAAAACGCTTAGCTAGTTTTTATAAGAAAGGAAGCTAATCACACATACGTTGCATCTTACTTTGCTTCAAGCCGTGAATATTCTACTCTTTGCCTAAGCAGAGTTTAATGGAACTGAAGTATGTTAAAAGGCAGTGAATACCCTTCTATTCGAGCATTAAGGACGTTTGTCGCGGTCTCTAATTACCTCAGTTTCTCTAAAGCAGCGGATGCCCTATGTATTACGCAAAGCGCAGTAAGCAAACAAATCGCATCGCTGGAGCAATTGGTGGGTTTACCTTTAATACAAAGAGGGGCGAGTGGTATTGAGTTAACCGAAGAAGGCAAGCGTTATCTGCCGCAAGTCACAGAAGCTTTGGAGCTTATTCAGCATGCAACTGCCAACTTAATCCAGTCAGATTCAAAGCAAGAATTACTCACCGTGGACGTAACCCCTTCTTTTGCCAGTCTTTGGTTGATACCTAATATTGATGACTTCCACCAGCAACATCCTAACATCCGAGTAAGAGTCTGTACTGGGGATGGGAACGTCAAAGATTCGAGCAACGAAAGTGACTTACATATTCGCTGCCTTCCATTATCCACACATTATGAATACAGCCACTTACTGTGCGAAGAAACATTGTTATTAGTCGGTTGCACAAATGCTCCTGCAATTGAGAGTGTGCACGCTGTTAGTAATTATCCGTTTATACCTCAAATCACTCGCCCTCAGCTATGGGAGCAATTTAAAACTGTCTACACTGTAGAATCTCCCGTTACCTATCAACCTGTAGGCGTCGAACATTTTTACCTAGCTTGCGAAGCTGTCAGAATGGGAAAAGGGCTCGCCTTGCTTCCTGATTTTATGGCGCAGTATTCGATTTTAAGAGGGGACATTCAGCATGTTCTCAACCTCTCTTTACAGAGCGGTTATGGTTATTACGTGATGATTCCAAATTATCGACTTTCAGCTAAAAAAGTAGTGGCATTTCACGAATGGCTGAAGAGCAAGCTAAGTTAATGTTGTTTCTTTAAACTCGTTTAGGTAAACCAAAACAACTCAAAGACTTCGGTATCTGTCTGCTCAAATTTATGGCATTCTCATCCATACTATTTAAAAAGGATAAATGGATAGTAGGATATGGACAGCAACACGCCAAGACTCTCTTTACGCACCATTGAGCCGACCGATTACCCAGAGCTCGCGGAATTAATGGACCTTGTTTTTCCTGATGTTGGTGGCTCATGGCCACGCCTGACCATCATGGATCTTATTCATCAGTTTCCTGATGGACAAATCTGTATTGAGGATAACGGAAAAATTGTCGGCGCAGCGCTAACAATCAAAGTGGACTACAACCGGTTTTCACTTCCTCACCTGTACACCGACATCATCACCGAGAACAACGTCATCCAAAACCAAGTGACCGGTGACGCAATGTATGGTCTCGATGTATTTGTTCACCCGGACTACCGTGGGCTGCGTTTAGGTCGCCGTCTGTATGATGCGCGTAAAGAACTTTGCCGGAGTAAGAATTTCAAAGCAATTTTAGCCGGTGGTCGCATCCCGAATTACCACAAATATGCTGACGAACTGAGCGTGGCTGAATACATCGACAAGATAAAACGCCGTGAGCTTCACGATCCTATTTTGTCTTTTCAGCTTGCAAACGACTTCGATGTCAAACGTATTATGCGTGGTTACTTGCCAGAGGATAGTGCTTCTAAAGGCTACGCAACTCTGCTGGAGTGGGATAACTTCTTCTACGAAGAGGATATTCAATCCGTACATGATGTAGAAAAAACGCTGATTCGTATTGGTGTTGTGCAGTGGCAAATGCGCGCCATGAATGACTTAGAGGACTTGCTCGATCAGGCTGAGTTCTTCATTTCTTCTCTTGCGAACTACAAAGCCGATTTCGCCCTATTCCCTGAATTCTTTAACGCGCCGCTGATGGGCTTGCAAAACGACCAAAATTCCGTCGAAGCAATTCGCTTTTTGGCTAGCTTTACAGAAGAGATCAAAAACCGCTTCTCGCAGATGGCAGTCACCTACAACATCAACATTATTGCTGGCAGTATGCCCGTCATCGAAGATGGCAAGTTGTATAATGTGGCCTACTTACTGCAACGAGATGGTGAAATAAACGCTCAATATAAGATTCACATCACGCCCCATGAGCAAAAAGACTGGGTGATCGACGGTGGTGACAATGTTCAGGTGTTCGAAACCGATGCAGGCAAAGTCGGCATACTGATTTGTTATGACAGCGAGTTCCCAGAGTTGGGAAGAATGCTCGCCGAGCAAGGCGCACAAATTGTGTTCGTTCCTTTCTGGACAGACACAAAAAATGGCTACCAACGAGTACGAATCTGTTCCCAATCACGAGCCATCGAAAACGAATGCTACGTTGCAATTGGGGGCAGTGTCGGCAACTTACCTCGTGTTGATAATGTCGATATCCAGTACGCACAATCTGCCGTATTCTCACCGTCGGATATCTATTTCCCACACGATGCGACCTTGACAGAAGCAAGCGCCAACACCGAAATGATAATCTTCGCTGATGTTGATTTGACTAAGTTGAAACAGCTTAATACCGAAGGCTCTGTCACCAACTTACGTCATCGCCGCCTTGATTTGTATGGCGCATTCACCAAAGCCAAAGAGTCATAAGGATCTCCCTAGTTCGCCGCTACCAAAGAGCGTGGCGGCGAGTAAAGCCAGCTGCAGGTTGATTCTGCGCAATTATCAGAGGCATGTCAGTTTTTCTCAACGGTGAGAAACAAGAATTGACCCAATAGGACATTCGGAGTATCACTCCAACTTCGTTCCGCTTTTATTAGGGGAAAGCTTTTGGAACATATTAACGAACTTCTCATGTCAATGAAGCCTTTGCTTGAGCAATACGGCTACGTTGCGCTGATTGTCAGTATATTTCTAGAAGGGATAGGTATCCCGATGCCTGGTCAATCACTGATGATCGCGGCATCTTTGCTCTCGTCAGAACAAGTCATGAACCTAAGTATGGTAATGATGGTATCGTGGCTGAGCTGCTTTTTTGGTAATACCTGTGGCTACTTAATCGGTTATTACTTTGAGGGGTGGTTAGATAAAAAAGGCTACATTTCCGGCCCGAAGATGCAAACGCTTCAATTGACTATCCAGAAATACGGCCCTACGTGCTTGGTGGTCAGCCGCTTTATTGAAGGAATGAAGCAATTTATGCCTCTTGCATGCGGTATCGCGAAAATGCCACGTAGAGAGTTTTTGCTCGGTAACGCCCTCGCGGCGACGGTTTGGGTATTGGTATTCAGCTTGTTAACTCACTTTGCATTTGAACATTTAAGCGTGTTGAGCAACCTGTACACCGAATACAAATATCTGGTATGGGCATTTGCTGCTGTCTTATTTACGTGGATGGTTTTAGGTATTGTTAAACGCAAAAAAGCCAAATCAATGCAATAACGACAGTCTCTTCATTAGCGCATAACTAAAGCTCGTGGTATCAGTGAGATACGCAACACGAGCTTTTATCTTTTTCTTTACGTGTAAAACTTAAACAGCCATTTAGACGTCTAGACGTTGACAATGCGTAAATGTGATATTAGTCTGCTCTTCTCTCTTATTATTAACATTGTCGTTTACATGTCCGGTTCCCAACAAACAACTAAAACAGTTGCACCGTCTGCGGTCGCACTGATCCCATTAATTGTATTCCTTGCGCTATTTATTGGCGTAGGCACTTACTTATCTTTGCAAGGCGTGGAATTTGCCTTCTACCAGCTGCCTGCACCCATCGCGGTATTACCAGCCATCATCATTGCGTTTCTTTTAAGTAAAGAGAAACTTAACCGCTCAATCGAACACTTCATGCGTGGTGTTGGCCACCCAGACATCATCGCAATGTGTATGATCTATCTGCTTGCTGGTGCCTTTGCTGCGGTAGCAAAAGCCTCTGGCGGTGTTGATGCAACGGTGAACCTTGGTTTATCCGCAATTCCAACCAGTATGATTTTACCGGGCATTTTTCTGATTTCTGCTTTTATCGCAACAGCAATGGGCACTTCGATGGGTACCATCGCAGCCGTTGCACCCGTAGCGTTAGGCATTGCTGAATCAGCCGGGATGAGCTTACCGTTAACCGCAGGCGTTGTGCTGAGCGGCGCTATGTTTGGTGACAACCTTTCTATCATCTCTGACACCACGATCGCGGCGACACGCTCTCAAGGTTGTGAGATGAAAGACAAGTTTAAAGAGAACATTCGTATTGCTTTGCCTGCCGCGTTGATCGCGATTGCAGTGTTCGCTTTCAACAGTACCGCGACTCAAGTGCCTGAAACTGGCGATATTGAGTGGCTAAAAGTCTTGCCGTACATCACTATTTTGATCCTAGCGGTATCTGGTGTGAATGTGTTTGTGGTTCTGTCGATTGGCATTCTTTTGGCTGGCGGCGTGAGCTTGGCATCGATTGACAATTACGGACTAACTAATCTAGCCCAAGACGTTTACAAAGGCTTTGGTAACATGCAAGAGATCTTCTTGTTATCCATGTTGATTGGTGGTTTGAGTGAACTGATGCGTCGCCAAGGTGGTCTTGCTTTTCTAACAAATTTCGTTAGTAGCCTTATCCACGCGTTTGGCTCTAGCCACTCTAAGCATGCGAACAGTCGTGCAAGCGAGCTAGGTATTGCAGGTTTGGTTTCAATGGTCAATGGCTGTACGGCAAACAACACCGTAGCCATCATTGTATCGGGCAGCGTTGCTCGCCAACTGGCGGAAGAGAATAATGTCTCTCCTCGCCGCTCAGCAAGCTTATTAGACATTTTCTCATGCGTGGTGCAGGGCGTGTTGCCTTACGGTGCTCAAGTACTGCTGCTAGGTTCCGTGTTCAACCTCTCGCCACTTGAAGTAGTTGCCAATTCTTACTACTGTTTTGCATTAGCGATAGCGGCTGTTGTCGCGGTGTTTATCAAACATCCCGCTCGTCAACCTGTAGCGCAAACTGAGAACTAACGACAAATACCGAAAAGGCTCCGATGGAGCCTTTTTACTTTCCGTTCTTCTTTTTTTCTTTTCCGCGAGCAGATTTACTTCAAAGCTGAACGCAAACTTTGCGCACTGTGTAAAGGAATCGCAAAGCGATACGCCACATCGCGTAGAGCTTCCACCTGAGCCGCGTTACTGATTGCTAATTCGCCTGCCACATCGACGTGGTTATTCTCAAACCCCACTCTCACATCGAATCCAAGTAACATCGCACTCGCTAAACAGTCTTGCTCTCGCGCGCCAAAAGCACAAATGGCACATCGAATTTCTTCCTCGACAAAACGCGCCAAATTCAAACCTCGTAAATCCCATGGCGAAGACTGTTGAGCTTGGTGATAACGCCCTAACACCACTAATGCATGCTGATGCGTTTTAGGTAACACGCCCGCATCACGCAGTTGGAAATAACGTTCAATGTCGGTTGCATCGTAGAGAATAATTTGGCTCACGATGTTGTTTTCTGCCACCCAATGGAAAAAGGCATACCCTTCTTTCTCACTTGCTCGATCAGGGATTAACTCCCTCAATGCGAAAGAAGCCGCTTCTGGTTTCACAGCTTTAACTAACGCCATCTGTTGTGGCGGAGAATACAAGCCCACCGCCTCTGTGGTGAGCTGTACCATCATGTTTTGTCCCACCGCTTCTTTCACGGCATAGTAAATTGCCATGTTGTCGTCGATGTCTAATGAATGACGTCCGTTGGCGTCTCTAGCATGTAAATGGATCATGGCAGCCCCTGCCGTTTGACAAGCGATAGCCTCTGCAACCAGTTCGTCTTTTGTCATGGGTAAGCTGGCGTGATCGTGCTTAGTTTTTCTTGCACCGTTTGGGGCCACGATAATAGCGATAGGCTCTCGTATACATCGATTTTCTAATTCCATTCCTTCGCTACCTCTTTTAGCGTTAATGAGAGTTTGCCAACTAGCTCATCAATATGGTGAGGCTGAATAATGAATGGCGGTGCAAGCAAGATATGGTGCCCATTAACGCCATCAATCGTTCCGCCCATTGGGTAGCACATTAAGCCATTTTCCATTGCTTGCTGTTTGATGCGTTTGTCTGCCAATGTGGCTTTACTCAGAGGCGCCTTGCTTTCTTTATCCGCCACCAGCTCAATGCCAAAAAATAAGCCTTTACCACGAATGTCGCCAATGTACGGTAAATGGGCCAATTCAGAAGTAAGCTCATTACGCAGCAAAGCACTTTGCTGATTCACCGCCGTTAATAAATCATCTTGGAAGATGGTTTGAATGGTTGCCACGGCAGCAGCGCACGCCACAGGGTGCGCCATAAAGGTATGGCCATGTTGGAAAAAACCGCTTCCACCGGCAATAGCTTGGTAGACTCGATCATTCGCAACCACCGCGCCAATAGGTTGATAACCCGCACCAAGCCCTTTAGCCATACACACCAGATCGGGTTCTGCCTCTTCTTGCTCAAATGCAAAAAAACTACCACTGCGTCCAACGCCACACATGACTTCATCCAAGATCAATAACACATCGTATTGGTCGCATATTTCGCGAATACGTTTGAAGTAACCTTGAGTCGCAGGCACAGCTCCAGCGGTGGCTCCCACAATGGGCTCAGCGACAAAAGCCATGACATTCTCAGCCCCCAACTCAAGAATTTTTGCCTCTAGTTCATTCGCCGCTCGCAATGAGTAATCCAATTCCGACTCATGACTCTGCTGACAACGATAAGCATAGCAAGGGGCAATGTGATGACTCGGATGCAAGATAGGTTTGAACGGTTCACGTCGCCATTCATTACCACCGACCGCCAGAGCTCCCAACGTATTGCCGTGATAACTTTGCTGACGCGCAATGAATTGCTTCTTCTCTGGCTTACCTGATTCCACAAAATACTGCCGCGCCATTTTTAGTGCCGACTCCACCGCTTCTGATCCGCCACTGACTAAATACACATGGTTGAACTGCTCAGGCATATGCTGACAAATCAATTCCGCTAGTCGCTCACTGCTGTCACTAGTAAAAAATCCAGTATGAGCAAACGGCACTCGCTCGAGCTGTTCCAACATAGCTTTTTTAACGGCTTGATGACTGTGGCCAAGGTTTGATACCGCAGCGCCGCCACAAGCATCGAGATACTGTTTCCCTTGTTTATCGAATAGATAAACACCTTCACCTTTATCGATGATTGGCAACGTGGCATGGCAATGACGGTGAAATACGTAAGACATTTGAGTCCCTTCCAATGTGTAAGATTTGCACACATCATCAGGAACAACCCCAAATGCGACAAGGGAATAAATTTCATCCACCATGAGCTTTTGGAATACCACAATCCAAAAACACTAAAACCCTTGATATTTAAACAATAAAATAAAAATAGGCCAGCTTTTTTAAAGGCTGACCTATGGGTAACCCAAAGCTAAAAACAGAATCGTTTTACGCGTTTAGTGCCTGTTCTAAATCGGCTAGAATATCGTCAATATGTTCAATACCCACCGATAAACGAATCATCTCTGGAGACACACCAGCTTGTTTTTGTTCTGCTTCGCTCAATTGACGATGAGTCGTCGATGCAGGATGGCAAGCCAATGATTTTGCATCGCCAATGTTCACCAAACGCTTAAAGATTTTCAAAGCATCATAAAAACGCACACCAGCGTCATAACCATCTTTTAAACCAAACGACAAAATCGCAGAAGGCTTACCTTTCATGTATTTTTCGGCGAGATGGAAGTGTTCAGAACTTGGCAATCCGGCATAACTTACCCAACTGACTTTGTCATTCTGTTCCAAGAATTCAGCCACTTTGAGTGTGTTCTCGGTATGGCGCTCCATACGCAGCGGTAACGTTTCTAGCCCTTGCATAAGCATAAATGCATTCATCGGTGATAATGCGGCTCCGGTATTACGCAGTGGTACGGTACGCGCACGCCCGATAAATGCCGCCTCACCAAACGCTTCGGTATACACCACGCCGTGGTAAGAAGGTTCTGGTTGGTTGAAAACAGGAAAGCGGTCTTTGTGCTGCGCCCAAGGGAATTTACCTGAATCCACAATCACGCCACCCAATGTGGTGCCATGCCCACCAACGTATTTAGTGAGAGAGTGAACTACGATATCCGCACCGAACTCGATGGGTTTGCACAGCACTGGCGTCGCGACGGTGTTATCCACAATCACAGGCACGCCTTGTGCGTGAGCAAGCTCCGCCACACGTTCTAAATCGATGATATTACCTGCAGGGTTACCAATGCTCTCGCAGTACACCGCTTTGGTATTTTCATCAATTAACTCGGCCAAACTTTCTGGCTTGTCATCTTTAGCAAACTTCACCTGAATACCCTGATTTGGCAGCATGTGCGCAAACAAGGTATAAGTACCGCCATAAAGTTGCGGCGTAGAAACGATGTTATCGCCCGCTTGCGCTAAGGTCAGAATCGCATAGTTAATCGCTGCACTCCCCGCACTCACGACCAATCCAGCAATGCCGCCTTCTAACGCCGCCATGCGTTTTTCCAGAACATCGTTAGTCGGATTCATGATGCGAGTGTAGATATTCCCCGGCACTTCCAAGTTAAACAGATCAGCGCCGTGCTGCGCGTTGTCAAACTCGTACGCGACTGTTTGATAAATCGGTGTCGCGACAGATTTGGTGGTCGGGTCAGTTTCGTAACCAAAATGGATGGATAGCGTTTCGTCTTTCATGTTCTTCCCTGTCTTTCATCACTCAAATAGCGGCAAGCAAAGCACTTACCTTGCTTATAAAACTTATATTGCCCAATTTTTCAACAAATAACGTAGGGATAAATCACAGAGATAAAACGCTAATTCAACTGTCCAAGTAACCAGTGACGAAACGTTTCTGTCGCATTCGTACGTGTGTTCATGATCAAGTAATACCCTGCATTGGCAGGAATCGGTTTGAATGGAGAAACCAAACGCTCTGTCGTCAATTCATCCTCAATCAATGCCATTCGAGCCATCGCAATCCCAACGCCAGCTTCGGCTGCAGACATCGCCATATCCGTTCGATTAAAAAAGTGTCCGACATCGGTTTTAAAATCCAACCCCATCGCTGACGCCCAATATAGCCACTCATAGTCACGCGTCGCTTTTTCCCATGGCATCGCATCGTGTAGTAGCGTCGCCTCTTGCCATTGCTTCACTGGCATTGAGTTTTTTTGCTCACCAAACAACGTTTTTAGCCAGCCATGATCCTCAAGGTATTTTGGACTCATCACCGGTAGCAGATGCTCATCCAAAATCAGCTCCGCGTTAGCATTTCTATAAGGATGAAGACCATAGTCAATTGCGACGTCATAGTCTTTTATCTCACTATTTACCAGCGCACCTTCCGCAAAGATTTGTACTTGGATATCCGGATTATCATGATGGAAGCTTTCGAGCTTTGGGACTAACCATTTGAAAGCAAAAGAAGGCGTCAACTTCAAACGAATTTCATTGGTTTGCTTTTCTACTTTGAGCTCATCAAGCAATTTGCTCAGTTCCGAAAAGTGAAACTGCGTCGCTTGGTGTAACTGAGTGCCTTTTACGGTTAAACGAATACCGCGAGAGTGGCGTTCAAATAAAGTAAAACCTAATAACGCTTCCAAATGAATAATTTGTTGGCTTATGGCACCAGTGGTGAGGTGTAAATGTCTTGCGGCACCAGTAAAGCTACTGTACTCCGCGACTTGGCTAAATAGGCACAAACCACTTATCAGATTACTTTTCATCCTTGAGCCTATAGTTTTTCTAAACACTGTGTGTAATTTATATCGATTGTTAATAAAAGGTAAAGAAAAGAAACTGAGCACTCTGATAAATGTGTGGAGTGCATCAATGGAAGTCATCGTATTAGGCAGCGGCGTTATCGGCTTAACCTCTGCTTGGTATTTATCTCAAGCAGGCTATCAAGTTACCGTCATTGACCGCCAACCAAGCAGTGCCATGGAAACGAGCTTCGCCAATGCCGGGCAGATCTCGTATGGCTATTCTTCGCCTTGGGCTGCGCCTGGTGTTCCTGTTAAAGCCATTAAGTGGTTAATGGAAGAGCATGCTCCACTTAAAATCAAACCCACTCTGAATGCCGACATGATCCGCTGGGCGAGTAAAATGGTCGCGAACTGCACCCTACCTCGCTATCAAGTTAACAAGGCTCGCATGCTTTCGATCGCTAACCACAGCCGTATTTGCTTAGAACAGTTACGCCAAGAACACGCCATTGAGTATCAAGGACGTCAGTTTGGGACCTTGCAAGTATTCCGAACACATCAACAGCTGCAAGCTATTGAAAAGGACATGCAGCTCCTTGAACAAAGCGGAACCCGATTTAAGCTAATGGACGTCGAACAATGTATTGAACAAGAGCCAGGGCTTGCACTTGTGAAAGACAAACTGGTTGGTGGCTTGCATCTACCTGATGACGAAACGGGCGATTGCCATCAATTTTGCCAACAACTAACGGAGCTTGCTAAGGCACACGGTGTCCGATTTGAGTTCGATACTGAAGTAAGCAATTGGGTTACAGTAGGCAAAAAGATCATAGGTGTCCAAACGAACCGAGGACAATTTAAAGCAGACCAATATGTAGTGGCCTCTGGCAGCTACTCTACAGCGCTACTCAAGCAACTCGATATTGATATTCCGGTCTACCCTGTCAAAGGCTATTCACTCACCATCCCGATGGAAGATGAACACTTCTCTCCTCGATCTACTGTGATGGATGAAACCTATAAAGTCGCTATGACTCGATTTGATGACAGAATTCGCGTAGCTGGCACCGCAGAATTAGCAGGGTTTGATACTTCCCTTCCACAAAAGCGCAAAAACACTATCGAAATGGTCATCCGTGATCTTTTTCCTCGTTGTGGTGACTTCAGCCAAGCTGAGTTTTGGAGCGGCTTTAGGCCAATGACGCCTGATGGCACACCAATTATCGGCGCGACTAAATACGATAACCTTTTTACTAACACCGGACACGGAACTCTGGGTTGGACGATGGCTTGTGGTTCAGGTCAATTGCTAGCAAGCGTAATGAAAGGTGAAAAAACAAAAGTGATGGATAATGCGGAGCTTAACCTTTGTCGTTACGCCTGAGGACATGACTGAACAAAAAACAGGCAGACACTTACTCCACAAAATGCATAACCACTGGCATTTTTAACTCATCAAAATCGCAGCACATTTAAATGACAATGTGCTGCATAATTAATCATCAGGCAAATCTTCTACCTAAAAGGAGCAAATAAGCAACAAGAACCAAATTTTAACAACTACTCTCCATTCTGTGTTCATCATCACGCTACAAAGGATTTGTAGCTAAAAAAGTTAACAATTGCATTACATAAAGGGTAATGTATTGTGTGAAAAACAACCACAAACACAACTAACAGGGAAAATACTCATGCAGTCATTAGTTGATTTTCTGAATGGAATTATTTGGAGCCCGGTACTGATCTATTTGTGCCTTGGCGCAGGTTTGTTCTATTCAATCATGACGCGTTTTGTACAAATTCGTCACTTCTTTGAGATGTGGCGCTTATTACTTTCAGGGAAGAGTTCAACAAAAGGGATATCATCATTTCAGGCACTTGCCGTTTCACTGTCTGGCCGTGTAGGTACAGGTAACATTGCTGGTGTTGCTGCTGCTATCGGTTTCGGTGGCCCAGGCGCCGTATTCTGGATGTGGGTCGTAGCCTTCTTTGGCGCTGCAACCGCATACGCAGAATCAACACTTGCACAAATTTATAAAGAAGAAGACGAAGGCGAGTTCCGTGGTGGCCCTGCTTACTATATTGAGAAAGCAATGGGACAAAAATGGTACGCTTGGATCTTTGCTATCGCGACCATCTTTGCTTGTGGTGTTCTACTTCCTGGCGTTCAATCGAACAGTATCGGTAACGCAGTAGAAGCCGCATTTGGCTCAGGTGACATGATTGAAACCGCTATTGGTACCTTCAGTTTTGCTAAAATTTTCACTGGTACGGTTGTTTGTGTCATTTTGGCTTTCATCATTTTTGGTGGCGTAAAGCGTATCGCGAACTTTACCCAAGTCGTTGTGCCATTTATGGCGTTAGCTTACATCATTACTGCGTTTGTCATCATCCTTCTAAACATTGGTGAGGTTCCACGCATTTTCGGCATGATCATTGGTGACGCGTTCACACCAATGGCAGGCGTTGGTGCGGCAATCGGCTGGGGTGTAAAACGTGGTGTCTACTCCAACGAAGCAGGTCAAGGTACTGGTCCTCACGCAGCAGCAGCAGCGAGTGTTGATCACCCAGCTCAGCAAGGTCTTGTTCAATCTTTCTCTATTTACATCGATACACTACTTGTGTGTTCAGCAACCGCGTTCATGATTCTTATCACTGGCGCGTACAACGTAAATGGTGCGATTGAAGGTACATTCCTGGTTCAAAACCTACCAGCGGATATTGGTGCAAATGGTCCTGTGTTTACACAGATGGCGATCGAAAGCGCACTACCTGGCGTGGGTAAACCATTCATCGCAATCGCTCTATTCTTCTTCGCGTTTACGACCATTCTGGCTTACTACTACATTGCAGAAACGAACATTGCTTACATTCGTCGTACGTTCAAAGTAAATGGACTGATGTTTATTCTGAAAGTCATCATTATTTCATCCGTGTTCTACGGAACCGTGAAAACCGCCAACTTAGCATGGGCGATGGGTGATGTAGGCGTAGGACTGATGGCGTGGCTAAACATCATCGGTATTTTGATCATCTTCTTTATGTCGAAGCCTGCACTCAAAGCACTGAACGACTACGAAGAGCAACAAAAACGTGGTGTGACCGATTTTACATTTAACCCTGTTGCACTGGGCATTAAAGGCGCAGATTACTGGGAAGATAAGTACCGACGTAAAACGGGTAAAGCACCAACGGCAGACAGCAATAGCGCAGAAACTGTTGAGCAACCATCAACATAGCGTTATCACATAAATAAGAAAAAGCAGTGGTCCGATTGAGGACATAAAAAAGGGGGATTAACCAATGGTTAATCCCCCTTTCTTCATTATGAGTAGCAGCTTAGGCGATAACCGCTTCAACTTTACGAGCGATTTTTGCTTTACCTACAGGTAACACTTCACGACCAAATTCGTTGTTCAGTACTTGTGCCATTGCGAAGTAAATTGCACTTGCGCCACAGAAGATACCCTCGAAGCCAGCGATAGCACCGATCACTTCGCTACCAGTGAAATCACGAGCAGCAAGCAAGAAGAACAGGATAGTTAGAGAACCAAATACCACTTGCTTCGCTGTTGGGTAACATAGAGAACCAATGAACATGAAACCAGTGAAGATGCCCCAAAGCGCTAGGTACCAACCCATAAAGCTTGCAGGGCTTGCAGGAAGCCCCATGTGAGGCATTACGATTAGACCAACCAATGTTAGCCAAAATAGACCGTAAGAAGTAAACGCAGTTGTGCCGAACGTATCACCGCGTTTAAAACACATGATGCCAACGATTACTTGGCTAAGGCCACCGTAAAAGATGCCCATCGCTAGAATCATAGAGTCAATTGGGAAAAATCCTGCATTATGAATATTGAGCAGAATAGTGGTCATACCGAAACCCATTAGACCTAGCGGTGCTGGGTTAGCCAGTTTTGTCGACATGTACAAATACCTTTTTTCAAAAATGTTGATAAAAAATGCGCGCGAATTTTAATGGGCTCCAGAACAAAAGAGAAAAGCTGTTATTGAAAACTTAGATTCCATAAATAAACCACTACATATATAAAAAAAGACCCTGCAAAAAAGCAGAGTCTTTATAGATGGTTAGGTTGTTTTTTACTCGATCACTGACAAGAAATCTCGTCCCAGAACCAGTTGCTTTGCGTTGGGCTTTCCCACACTCCTGGGCCATTTTTCGCAACAAAACATTTGTTTTGGTACGTCACTTTATCGCCGTTAGCGACTTGCGTTACACCCGGCTCCCACTGAATAAAATTGCCTGTCACTGGTGGTTCTGGCTCGGTTACTGGCGGCTCAGGTTCTGTGACGGGCGGCTCTGGCTCAGTCACCGGTGGTTCAGGTTCCGTTGTAGGCGGCTCCGTAGGAGTGCCTGAAACCAGCTTCCACGGGTCTCCTTTCGTTGGCTCATTACCTTGTGACCACCATTTCGCTTCGTAAACAGCACCTTGGTAAGAAACTTGATCACCCGTGTTATATACTTTGCCAGAATCCCAAGCTGCCACACCACCTACAGGCGGATCGACCGGATCCACTGGGTCTAACTTGTCAACTACACGAACTTCTGGCCAACCCGCATGAGATTGGTAGAAGTTAGTTACACATTTCTCATAGTCACCCGCAACTAGCGCAGAGTAAGCCGTTTGGAAACCAACAAGTTCACATTCAAAAGAGTGGCCTCCCGGACGATCTGAGTAGTATTTCCAGTTCCCATCCCAGTTGGTGTACAACACGTCTGTCGCACCATTCAGATTTAAGCTGCCGTAAGGCGTCTGCTGCCAACAGGTATTGGTCTCATCGGCTTCAATTGGAATTTGATAATGAGCGGCAAGTCCTTCCCAATAGCGAATACGGTTAACAGGTTGACCTTTATCTTTGTTTTGCTCTCCACACTCAATACCACCATTGATCACGTTGATGGTGGTACCAAAGCCGTAACCAATGCCAGCATCAAGCTCACGCTGTGAAGGCACCCAAGTACGGTCAATCACATGTAGCATTGCAGGTTTCGGTGCTTGTGGGGTTAGGAAGAACCAGATAGCCGATGCTAAGTTCAGCCACGAATCCGCAACCAAGCCTGGATTTTTCAGCAATACAGATGCATCGCCATCAAACATCACTTCAGAGAACGCGCCATAGTTAAAATGGTAAGAAAGCTGCTTTGCACCACGTCCAAAGTAACCTTGTCCAGACTCACATGGCCAGCGTTTGTTTTGCCAGTCATTTTGACCACAACCTGTTGTGTAACCTTCTTGCCCTTCAGACCATCCCATTTCTCGCACATGAACCAAAGCTTGCTGCCACTCTTCCAACCCTAGCGGATTATCCGATACGTTATCAATCGAAATATGGCCACCGGTTTCTTGTGCAAAGTGAGCAAACGCTGTCACGATCGATTTTTTACAAATTGCATCCGAATCACGACCGTCTGTGTACTCTCCACAGAATGCAGGGAACTTACCAATTGCACGTAGGAAACGCGTGTAAGTGTATTCAGGTGCCGCCATTTGAGTCAGGAAGTCCCACTCACTTTCGGGGAATACACGCTCTACACGCTTCACGTTTTCTGGGTTGGTTGTCGCCCCTGGAACAATCGCTTCAACCACTGAGTTCGGGCGTGTCTCTAATGCTTGTGACCAAATGGCATACATAGGATCAGAAGTTTTGCTTTGCTCTACGGCTTGAACGTCACCACGAGCAATAACATAACCATTCGGATTTTGCGGATCGGGCTGAATATTCATACTCGCATTCACTTGTGCTGCTAAGACACAACTCAATGCAAGAGGAAGATGTTTGAGTGCAAACATGTCTAGTCTCCGGATTTCAACAATACAATATACGAGGAATAACTAGACATATAGTGGATCATATATACGAAACACCGAGCCAAGTACGTTGATTCTGCGAGACAAAATGAATAAATAGGTCCTCACACACATTTTGTCACAAGAAAAATGTTACCTTGACTCAAAAGAAAAGCGGAGACCCTGTGAGCCTCCGCTTTGTGATGTTTCTCTCTTTATTGTTCTGCCGAAACCACCTCTAGCTTCGCGGTTGACTTTTGTTTAGACAGCACAAAATAAACCACACACTGAGAAATAATTGCGGCAAGCACAATCACTGGTGAGGCGTTGATTCCAGCTAAAAGAAAACACCCCAATGCGATCATTCCATTGAGTAATGCGTAAGGCAATTGTGTACGGAAGTGCTCATACTGTTCACACCCCGCTCCTGTCGACGACAAAATCGTAGTTTCAGAGATGGGAGAACAGTGATCACCAAACAAGCCACCAGATAATACCGCACCAATACAAACCAACAGTGGCGCATCAATCGCGACGGCAGTTGGGATCACTAATGGCATCATGATGGCAAACGTCCCCCAAGATGATCCCGTAGCGAATGAGATAACACCAGCAAGCAAAAAGGCGACTGCTGGCAATAACCAGTAAGGGAAACCGGCTTGAGCTTGTTCAGCGATGTATGCAGCTGCACCTAATTCTTTCCCAACCGAGCTAAGCGTCCAAGCCAATACCAGAATCACCGCCACTGACATCATGTTTGACATCCCTTTCAGATAAACCTGAATACCATCCGAAAGCTTTCTTACGCCATAAAACGCCATCAGCGCAATTAAAGTGAAGGCCGCGAAGAAATATGCAGAAGAAAGTGCAGCCCTAAACGTTGATCCTGCCACTTTTTGAAATGGAAAACCGTGTGGCACGAGGATGGTACATAGAACCACCAGCATAACGAGCAAAGGCGCCCATACAAAACTGGATTTTGCATTTTTATGCATAAACACATTCATAGACTCCTGTACTTTCCCAAAGTCGGAGCCCTGTTCTGCTAACTGCTCAGCCTTCGCCATCGGTCCGAAATCTAATTTGAAGAAAGAGACAATCGGCACAATCGCGATCGCAAGAAAGGCGTAAAACTGATACGGGATCGCGCCAATGAAAGCATCCCAATCACTCATACTGACATTCAGGGCAGTAAACTCTTTTTGAATCAATCCCATGATGTAAACGCCCCATCCGATAAAAGGGATCAAGATTGCGACGGGAGAGGAAGTAGAGTCGATAATAAAAGCTAATTTTTGGCGTGATACTTTTAACTTATCAAATAAAGGGCGAAAAACAGGACCAACAATCAACGGTGTACCAAGGTCAGAGAAGAAAATAACCACACCACCGAACCATGCGGACAGTTGAGCTTGGCACTTACTCGCCACCCATTGAGTGACCTTTTTAGCAAACGCCACACCACCGCCAGATTTCTCCATCAAGGCAACAAAGCCACCAATAAAGACCAAGAGCAAAATGACGCCCGCATTGTAGCTGTCAGTTAATTGCGGCAGTAGATAGCTTTTCATCAATGCACTAAACGAGTCTAGTGGCCCTTTTTCGACAAATGTCCCTTCGAGCATAGCGACACCACTCACCACACCCGCGAATAAACCAACAACGACATTTCTTGTGGTCAGCGCGAGGAAAAGAGTAATAAGGATGGGAATGAGAGAGGTAACGTCAGCCTGTTCCATAGCAATACCATTTATGATAATCAAACAATTAAAGTGAATATATATTTAATTTAACCGCATGTATATATCTCTCACGAAAAAGTTGAGCCACCTCTTCACAAACTTGAAGTACAAAAAAACCAGCCCGAAGGCTGGTTCTTATAAACTCAACTGTCTAGAGGAAAATTATTCCCACTCGATAGTCGCTGGTGGCTTACCTGAAATGTCGTAAACAACACGAGAAATGCCATCAACTTCGTTGATAATACGGTTAGAAACCTTACCTAGGAAGTCGTATGGTAGGTGTGCCCAATGAGCAGTCATGAAGTCGATAGTTTCTACCGCACGTAGAGACACAACCCAATCGTACTTACGGCCATCGCCCATTACACCAACAGAACGAACTGGTAGGAATACCGTGAACGCTTGAGATACTTTGTCATATAGGTCTGCAGCGTGAAGCTCTTCAATAAAGATAGCATCAGCACGGCGTAGCAAGTCGCAGTACTCTTTCTTGATTTCACCAAGAACACGAACACCTAGACCAGGACCTGGGAATGGGTGGCGGTAAAGCATGTTATAAGGCAGGCCTAGCTCTAGACCAATCTTACGTACTTCATCTTTGAACAACTCACGTAGTGGCTCAACAAGACCCATTTCCATGTCATCTGGAAGACCGCCCACGTTGTGGTGCGATTTGATCACGTGCGCTTTACCAGTCTTAGATGCAGCTGACTCGATTACATCAGGGTAAATCGTACCTTGAGCTAGCCATTTCGCGTTTTTCAGCTTCTTAGACTCTTCATCGAATACATCTACGAATACGTGACCGATAGTCTTACGCTTCTCTTCTGGGTCAGACTTGCCTTCAAGTGCTTTTAGGAAGCGTTCTTCAGCGTCAACTTTGATGATGTTCAAACCAAATTGGTCGCCGAACATATCCATTACTTGTTGACCTTCGTTTAGACGCAGTAGACCGTTATCAACAAATACACACGTTAGCTTGTCGCCGATTGCACGGTGAACCAGCATCGCAACTACCGATGAATCAACACCACCAGATAGACCTAGGATAACTTCGTCGTCACCCACTTGCTCTTTAATGCGAGCAACCGCGTCTTCGATGATAGATTCCGAAGTCCATAGACGCTCACAGCCACATACGCCAAGAACAAAGTTCTCAAGCATTTGTAGGCCACCTTTTGTGTGTGTCACTTCTGGGTGGAACTGAACACCGTAGTATTTCTTCTCTTCGTTCGCCATCGCAGCGTAAGGACAAGTGTCTGTCTCACCAACTTTTACGAAATCGGCTGGGATCTCTACTACTTTGTCGCCATGGCTCATCCAAACGTCTTGAGTTGCTTCAAGGTCTTTAAATAGAGCACATTCACCAGAAACTTTAACCTGAGCGTAGCCAAACTCACGTTCGTTAGAGCCCGCTACTTTGCCTCCTAACTGTTCCGCCATGGTTTGCATGCCGTAACATACGCCAAGCAAAGGAACACCAGAATCAAACACATATTGAGGCGCGCGTGGAGAGTTCTCTTCCGTTACGCTTTCTGGACCGCCAGATAGGATAATGCCATCTGGGTTGAATTCGCGAATATCCGCTTCTTCTACATCCCAGCTCCATAGTTCACAGTAAACGCCGATTTCACGTACGCGGCGTGCTACTAATTGAGTGTACTGAGAACCGAAGTCCAAGATCAGAATACGTTGGTCATGGATATTTTTAGTCATTTTGAGCAGTCTTTTTAAGGCTAAGTGATTAAAACCGAGGCGAGTGTACTCGCCTCTTCTTAATGCTTCAAGGAAAAAGCAAACGTTTCCGTTAGGTAATTAGTTCCCTAGACGGTAGTTCGGCGCTTCCTTAGTAATTTGAACATCGTGTACATGAGACTCTTGCATACCTGCACCAGAGATACGTACAAATTCAGCTTTCGTACGCATATCTTCGATAGTTGCAGAACCAGTTAGACCCATGCTTGAACGTAGACCACCCATTTGTTGGTGTACGATCTCTTTTAGACGGCCTTTGTATGCGATACGACCTTCAATGCCTTCTGGTACTAGCTTGTCCGCTGCGTTGTCAGACTGGAAGTAACGGTCAGAAGAACCTTGAGACATAGCACCAAGAGAACCCATGCCGCGGTAAGACTTGTAAGAACGGCCATTGTATAGAATCACTTCACCCGGCGCTTCTTCAGTACCAGCAAACATAGAACCAACCATCACACATGATGCGCCAGCTACGATTGCTTTACAGATATCACCTGAGAAACGGATACCACCGTCAGCAATAACCGGAATACCATAATCATTAGCCACTTCTGCCGCATCTGCGATTGCAGTGATTTGTGGAACTCCCACACCCGTTACAATACGAGTTGTACAGATAGAACCAGGGCCGATACCAACTTTCACTGCGCTTACGCCAGCTTCGATTAGTGCTTTAGCACCAGCACCTGTTGCTACGTTACCACCGATGATGTCTAGATCTGGGTAAGCAGCGCGAGTTTCGCGGATGCGGTTTAGTACACCTTCAGAATGTCCGTGTGAAGAGTCGATAAGTAGAATGTCAACGCCTGCTTCAACTAGAGCAGCAACACGCTCTTCGTTACCAGCGCCAGCACCAACGGCTGCGCCAACACGTAGGCGACCACGCTCATCTTTACATGCGTTTGGTTTACGTTCTGCTTTGTGGAAGTCTTTCGCAGTAATCATACCGGTTAGTTGGAACTCATCATTCACAACCAATACTTTCTCTACACGAGCTTCATGCATTTTCTCTTGCACTTCTTCTCGTGTTGCACCTTCTTTAACTGCTGCCAACTTCTCTTTTGGCGTCATTACTGAAGATACTTTCTTAGAAAGGTCCGTCACAAAACGAACGTCACGACCAGTGATAATACCAACAAGCTCATTGCTCTCAGTGACAACAGGGAAACCTGCAAAACCATGCTTTTCAGTGAGTACAACAACATCAGCGATGGTCGCGTCAGGGTTTACAGTAACCGCGTCAGTTACCATACCAGCTTCGAACTTCTTAACTTTACGAACTTCGGCTGCCTGCTGCTCAATAGACATGTTCTTGTGGATAAAGCCAATGCCACCCTCTTGCGCTAGCGCAATTGCTAGACGAGCTTCAGTAACAGTGTCCATAGACGCTGAAATCATTGGGATGTTTAGGGTGATGTTCTTAGTTAGCTGAGTGCGAAGATCAGCTGTGTTTGGGAGAACGGTGGAGTGTGCTGGCACAAGTAGTACGTCATCGAATGTCAGCGCTTCTTTGGCAATTCTTAGCATTTGCAATATCTCACAATTAGAGGAGTAAAAAGAACAATCCAATCTCATCGTTTCGCATAATGAGGGTAACCTGCGTTAGCAACAAGCTACATTTGGATTAGATATTGCGGAGGGATTATACGGTTAACGCAATCGCTTGACCACAAATTTTTTAATTTTTTTCTTGCAATTACCCCCTTGCTATGTATTATATTGCCGCTAATTTCCATACTCACGTCTAAGAGATTAGCTGTGCTCTCCAAGACCAATCAAAACATCTTTACTGTTTCTCGTCTCAACGCGGAAGTTCGTTTACTCCTTGAAAACGAAATGGGGATCGTTTGGCTCGTCGGAGAGATATCCAACTTTTCAGCTCCTGTCTCTGGTCACTGGTACCTCACTCTTAAAGACTCTCGCGCTCAAGTTAAATGTGCCATGTTTCGTGGTAACAATCGCCGCGTTACTTTCAAACCCGCTAACGGTAATCAAGTCCTAGTAAAAGCTCGTCTGTCTCTTTATGAGCCTCGCGGTGACTACCAATTGATCATCGAAAGCATGCAACCGGAAGGTGATGGCCGTCTTCAACAAGAGTTTGAAGAGCTGAAAATGAAGCTTGCAGCAGAAGGGTTGTTCGCGCAAATCAATAAGCAATCTTTGCCTGAGCACCCTAAACGTGTTGGCGTCATCACATCGAAAACTGGTGCCGCGCTTTACGATATCTTAGACGTATTGAAACGTCGTGATCCTTCCCTACCTGTTGTGATTTATCCGACAGTGGTACAAGGTGAGGACGCAGCCATTCAAATTGCACAAGCCATTGGTCGCGCTAACAGCCGTGATGAATGTGATGTACTAATTGTGGGCCGAGGTGGTGGTTCATTAGAAGACTTATGGTGCTTTAACAACGAGATATTAGCTCGCACGATTGCAGCAAGCCAAATTCCTATTATTAGCGCCGTTGGACATGAAGTTGACGTGACAATAGCTGATTTTGTCGCCGACGTACGCGCGCCTACTCCATCAGCAGCCGCTGAGCTAGTAAGCCGTGATAACAGCCACAAAGATCAAGCTTTAGTTACCCGCCAGCATAAGTTAGCGAGCGCGATGCGTTACTACCTAGCACAACAAAAGCAGCAATCTGCTCAATTAGTGCACCGTCTAGAGAGACAGCACCCAAGCTATCGCTTGCAACGTCAGACGCAACAGTTAGATGAGTTGGACATGCGCTTACAGCGAGCGATGAGTCGTTTTATTGCCTTGCGTCAACAGCGAATCGAGCGTCAACATTATCGGCTGCAATTAAATTCTCCTGTAACACGCCTTGCCGAGCAGAAGTCGAAGCTAGAACGTGTTGAGCAAAAGCTCATGGATGCAATGGATCGCAAATTACTGACTATGCGCCATCAACTCGCGATTGCCGCAGAAAAGTTGGACACCGTCAGCCCACTAGCGACATTGAAACGAGGTTACTCAATTACTCAAACTGAGCAAGGTAAAGTAATTACGCAATCTTCAGATGTAAAGTCGGGAGATGTATTGATTACCCGGTTAGCCGAAGGCGACGTTCGTTCTACCGTTAACTGAATACAAACTCTGGTTAACTGACTTTCTGGAACTCAAATCGGACACGTGATTTTGATTTGAGTTCATTACACACATTACAAAAGTAACTCGCAGCACCGCATGCTTGCAGCTTCTCCAGCTCCGCCTCACAATCAGGGCAAAAACCTACTTTTTTAAAATCCGATTCACACTGTGCACAATGGTATTGTCCTGTCCATTCCAGTTCGACATTGCAAGTCGGGCAAATGTTCTGCTGCATATCCCGTTCCTCTCTCTAAACTAAGCAATTTCGAGTAACGCATGCTACTCAAAATAACGAACAAGTATGTTGATCTTCATCACCGCCCCAACAAGTTTCACGAGGCGTTAACCATACTTGATACGTAGGATCTTATACTGATCGTCTGATATTTACTCCTTGATCAGCGATCACCCCTTAAAAGAATATTTATATAACCACACACCGAAAGCATAAGTTACATATTCTGCATTCCAATTTAAAAGAGAATAAAAAACCTTAAAGAGATTTAATTAAACGAAAAATCAGAATTTAATAAAAAGATCTTATTCAAAAAGCAGTGTTTACATTGGTGTGCATTTCGATAGTTTGAGCGTCGAGCTTAACGAGTTTAACTTGGATAAAAGCAAACTCATTTAAATGGCTCGCATGCGTTCCACCACAAGGGATTACCGCTAATTGACCTTCCCCTAAATCGCACTTCCAATAGCGAGAATCCGTTAATCTGTCACCGTGGCATTCCATGGTGATCATCGCATCTCGTCGAAGCCATTCCACAAGTTGGCTATTCACTTTTTTTGCAATCGCCTGGAGGTCATTCAGCATATCTGCACTGTTTAATCCTCTTTTACGGAGTGTTTTGCCTAAACGGTACGTATCGAGGCACTTGTCTGGAGTAACATAACTCGTAACTTGTGCATATCTATTAAAGTCATAATAACCATGTGGGTCTTTGCGGTCTGCGTCTTTTCGCCAATAGTCTTCCGCTAGTACTTTATTCAACGCCAAATACGCTAAGTGTCCTGCAGTGTGGCCTCGACTCAAAGCGCGTTGGTAATCCTTATCTACCGCCAATGTCACCAAATCATCAGTAACAAGTGATTCCGTACGTGATAAAACATGCACGACGACAAACACCCAACCTTCAGCATCACGCTTTACAGGGATGTCACTACCCACGTACAGAGCACCACTTTCCTGCTCCACTGCCCCAACTTGGCAATCTACCACATCATGCTCAGCCCCATTCACCTTCAACGTTCCTTTGTCTGCAGGGTGATCCGGCCATATGTGACTAACGGGATGGAACGGCGTGACATCTGTAATAACGTAAGTCACTTCTTCCGTAGATTGAACGAGCTGTATTTGTGCTTCTAATTGCCATGTTTGATGACAAAAAAGAGTCTTTGTTGCTGTGATAGTCATTTTTACGATTACTTTTGATAAAAAAATACCCAAGTAAAAACTTGGGTATTCGAATTTCATTATTTATTGCGGTTTTTCACCATCGACATCATACGCTTACGTTTACGCTCTTGTGATAGCGTAAGCTTATTCGTACGGTTCTCGTATGGATTATCACTGTTGTGGAAGTTAATGCGAATCGGTGTTCCCATAATTTCCAGAGACTTACGGAAGTAGTTCATCAGATAACGTTTATACGAATCTGGCAATTCACGAACCATGTTACCGTGGATAACAACGATCGGTGGGTTGTAACCACCTGCGTGTGCGTATTTGAGTTTGATACGACGACCACGAACCATTGGCGGTTGGTGATCATCCACAGCCATCTTCATGATACGCGTCAGTACTGACGTACCCACACGCGTTGTCGCCGAGTTATATGCTTCTTGGATAGATTCAAACAAGTGACCAACGCCAGTACCGTGCAGCGCAGAGATAAAGTGGATACGCGCGAAGTCGACGAATCCTAGACGGCGGTCCAGTTCTTTCTTCACGCTTTCTTTCACGTCACTGTCTAGACCATCCCACTTGTTAACGGCGATGACAATTGAGCGGCCAGCATTCAGTGCAAAACCAAGCAAGCTTAGGTCTTGGTCTGAAATATTTTCACGAGCATCAATCACCAGTAGAACGACGTTTGCATCTTCTACCGCTTTCAGCGTCTTAACAACAGAGAACTTTTCAACCGTTTCATTGATACGACCACGACGACGAACACCTGCGGTGTCAATTAGTACGTATTCGCGTCCATCACGCTCCATCGGGATGTAGATAGAATCGCGCGTTGTACCAGGCATATCGTATACAACCACACGTTCTTCACCCAGAATACGGTTAGTCAGTGTCGATTTGCCTACGTTAGGACGACCGATGATCGCCAACTTAATCGGCTGCTCTTGAAGGCGTTTGAATTCAGCTTCTGCGTCTTCTTCAGTGTAATCTTCAACAAGAGGCTCTTCGTCTTCGAATCCAGTCAGGTCTTCAATCTCACCTTCTTCAGATTCACTTGTTAGTAGATCATCAAAGAATGGAGATAAAGCACGCTCAAGCAAAGCGGTCACACCACGGCCATGAGCAGCCGCAATCTGGTACATATCATCCACGCCGAGCTGCCAAAAGTCAGCACACGCCGCATCGGCATCAATACCATCGATTTTGTTTACTACCAGCATCGCTGGCTTTTCAATTTTACGCAGATGCGCAGCAATTGCTTCATCTGAAGGTGTCAGACCAGCACGACCGTCAACAAGGAACAATACAACATCAGCCTCATCAATCGCGGCTAATGACTGTTCTGCCATCTTTGTTTCCACGCCTTCTTCTGTGCCATCGATACCACCAGTATCAATCACAATGAATTCGTGCTCTTCACCAAGTCTCGCCTGGCCATATTTACGGTCTCGCGTTAGGCCTGGAAAGTCCGCAACCAACGCGTCACGAGTGCGAGTCAATCGGTTAAATAGTGTAGATTTACCTACGTTCGGACGCCCTACTAGAGCTACAACAGGTACCATAACAACCTCTACAATAATCTTTCTTCTGTAGTTATAGGTAACGACTTGCTCGATGCCAAATCAAACCAGCTTTTTACCTATAACCACGTCAGGGTTAATAAATTCAAACAACAAAACGGCTCCTAGCTGTCACCAGCCAGGAGCCGAATGTGAATTATATCACGATATTATTCGTTAATGGTTAGTTTCTTTACATCGCCGTTGCGAGTTGTAATCACATAACCATCCGACAATAACGTCGGGCCAACTGCCAAGCCACTATCATCGACAAACTGCTGCGCAACAAATTCGCCCGTTGAACGATCCATCCAGTGAAGGTAACCAAGCGTGTCACCGACAACGAGATAATTGCCAACAATAACTGGCGCTGTAAGTTGTCGGTGCTCAAGCAAGCTGTTTTCCCACAACTCAGTCCCGCTTCGTGAATCAACGGCAACAACATGATCTTTTTCCGTTATCACAAAGATGCGACTACCATCTGTAGAAATGTCTGTCGCAGATGAGTAATTACGCTTCCAAATCGGGTTCGCTGAACGCAAGTCAATGGCGATAAGTTGGCCATTGTATCCAATGGTGAAAAGAGTACCGCCTAGCACAATTGGCGATGAATCAACGTCAACCAAACGATCAATTTCTGTCGCGCCTTTTGGCGTACCAACAGGCTGTTGCCAAATCAACTGACCACGCTCAACGATAGCAGCTGCGAGTCGGCCATTTGCCGTTCCCCAAAACACACCGCCGCCAATTGCAGTCGGAGTACTGTCGCCACGTAAAGTTAAGTTCGGCACTTCTGTACTCAATGCCCAGCGTTGCTCACCTGTACTCTCATTAAGGGCAATCAACATGCCTCGGCTAGTATTGATGATAATAAGGCCTGAATCTGCAACTGGCTTCGCCAGTACCTCACCACCAACTTTTACACGCCAAACAATTTCACCTGTTTCTTGGGCAAGAGAGATGACTTCACCATTCTCAGAGCCAATGTAAAGGTTTCCGTATGCCGCTGTGATACCACCAGAGAGACGAGCAATGACATCTTCTTCTAGGTCCGTTTGCCAACGTTGTTTACCATTCTCAGGATCCAGCGCTTTTACTAAGCCATCACGACTTGCCACGAACAATGTATCATTCGCAAATACAGGGGATAGTTTTGAAAAGTAATGACCAACACCATCGCCAACCGATGTGCTCCACTCACTACTGGTTGTAAACTGACTGTCTACCTGAGGTAGTGGCGCCATTACAATGGTGTCTTTCTCACCTGCACAACCGGCAAGTACTCCCATTGTTAACGCCCCTAGCAAGGCTTTCTTAAAGACTCTTTTCATCCAATGCGGTCCTTATTTCGCCAGATCGTCCAATTTCATTTGTAGTGTCGGGCTTGCATCTGCCGCTTGCTGAGCTTCAGTATACGCAGCGTACGCAGCATCTTTGTCACCTTGGCGAATCGCAATATCGCCACGAAGTTCAGCAATACGACCTGTCCATGCTGTATCAGTGACGTTACTTAGCTCTGCCGTTGCAGCGTCGAAGTTACCCATTTCCGTCTCAATACGCGCAATGCGGTAACTAATCAATGGTAACAACGCAGCATCTTGAGTGTTGCTTTGCGCCCACTTCAGTTGCTCCAATGCAGCAGAAAGGTCTTGAGCTTCAACTTGTGCTTTAGCAAGTTGTAGTGCAGCCAATACTGAATATTCTTTTACTTCATTTGACTCAATGAAAGCTTTCACGTCAGCTTGAGCATCAGTGCCTTTGTCTTGCAAAGCATTCATTGCTGTCGTGTAGCTTTGAGAAGCTGCTTCACTCGCCTGAATCACAGAATCCTGGTAGTAACGCCAGCCAAATAGACCACCTAAACCAACAACCGCACCGATGATGACGGCTTTGCCGTTTTCCTTCCACCAGTCTTTAATGGCTTCAACTTGTTGTTCTTCAGTATCGTAAAGTTCCACTTCCTGTCCTCTTAAAACATGTAAATGGCAGCTTAGCTGCCATTGTTCCTATTTCGTTTAAAGGCTCCACATTTGGGAGCCTTAGCTTACGAACTAGGATGTAATTTTGTTAGATTACTAAAAGACTTAAATCAGTGCTGCGATCTTTTCTGCAACCTCTGCTTGGTTGTAAGTCTCTTGCTCACCACCAGCTAAGTCTTTCAGTACTACGGTATTATCCGCAACTTCGTTTTCGCCCAGAACCAATGCTACAACAGCACCAACTTTGTCTGCGCGTTTAAACTGTTTCTTGAAGTTACCGCCACCGAAGTGATTCATCACACGAACGCCTGGAACAGACTCGCGAAGCTGTTCTGCTAGCTTCATTCCTGCCATCATGGTGCCTTCACCCGCTGTGACTACGTACACGTCAACACTGCGACGAACGTCTGTCAGTTCCAACGTTTCTAGCATCAGTACTAGACGCTCTAGGCCCATTGCAAAGCCAACCGCTGGTGTTGGTTTACCACCTAATTGCTCTACAAGGCCATCGTAACGACCACCACCACATACAGTGCCTTGAGCACCTAGGCTCTCAGTGATCCACTCAAATACAGTGCGATTGTAGTAATCCAGACCACGAACTAGACGTTCGTTAACTGTGTATTTGATACCTGCGGCGTCTAAAAGTTCACATAGACCTGCGAAGTGTGCTTTAGATTCTTCACCCAAGTAATCTGAAAGGCGAGGCGCATCACCTAAAATAGCTTGAACGTCTGGGTTCTTCGTATCCAGAACACGCAGTGGGTTCGTGTGCATGCGACGCTTACAATCTTCATCTAGCACATCAATATGTTGCTCAAGGAATGCAACCAGTGCATTACGGTAGTCTGCGCGGTCTTCTTGAGAACCGATAGAGTTCAGCTCAAGACGGACATGTTCATTGATACCTAGCTCACGCCATAAACGCGCCGTCATCATGATAAGCTCTGCATCAACATCTGGACCATTTAGACCAAACACCTCAACACCACACTGGTGGAATTGACGGTAACGACCTTTCTGCGGACGTTCATGGCGGAACATAGGTCCCATGTACCACAGACGCTGTTCATCACGGTTGATCAGGCTGTTTTGGATACATGAACGTACACAACCCGCCGTACCTTCAGGGCGAAGTGTTAGGCTGTCGCCGTTACGGTCATCAAAGGTGTACATTTCTTTTGAAACGACGTCTGTTTCTTCACCAACAGCGCGGCTGAATAGGTTTGTTTCTTCAACGATTGGCATGCGCACTTCGTTATAACCGTATGCGCTAATTACATTTTTCACTGTGTTTTCTAATTTTTGCCACAGTGGCGACTGAGTTGGGAGGCAATCGTTCATGCCTCGAATTGCTTGAATTGTTTTTGCCACAATACTTACCGTAATTCTCGTTGAGATTAATCTTGTACTTTAACTTCGATGCGGTTTTCGCCATTCATCATAGCTGCTTTCGCACGGATCTTAGCTTCTAGCTTATTCACAAGGTCATCGTTATCAAAGCGCTCTTTCTGGCGTTTACCATCTTCGTAGAATGCGCTCTTCTTGTTACTACCTGCTAGACCTAAGTGAGAAACTTCTGCTTCACCAGGGCCGTTTACCACACAACCGATGATAGACACATCCATTGGCGTGATGATGTCTTCTAAACGTTGCTCTAGTGCATTCACCGTACCAATCACATCGAATTCTTGGCGTGAGCAGCTTGGGCACGCAATAAAGTTGATGCCTCGAGAGCGAATGCGCAGAGATTTAAGGATGTCGAAACCGACTTTGATTTCTTCAACTGGATCGGCAGCCAAAGAGATACGCAGCGTATCGCCTATCCCTTCAGATAACAGCATACCTAAGCCAACAGATGACTTAACAGCGCCAGCTCGAGCACCACCCGCCTCTGTGATACCTAAATGAAGAGGCTGATCGATTTTCTTCGCCAGCAGACGATATGAATCCACCGCAAGAAAAACGTCTGAAGCTTTCACGCTAACTTTAAATTGGTCAAAGTTAAGACGATCGAGATGGTCTACGTGACGCATCGCCGATTCAACCAAGGCTTCTGGCGTAGGCTCACCGTATTTCATCTGTAGATCTTTTTCCAAAGATCCACCATTGACACCAATACGGATCGGGATGTTTTTATCGCGAGCGCAATCAACAACAGCGCGAATGCGCTCTTCATTGCCGATGTTACCTGGGTTGATACGTAAACAGTCAACTCCGTACTCCGCAACTTTCAGCGCGATACGATAGTCGAAATGAATATCAGCCACTAATGGTACAGAAACTTGCTGTTTAATCAGTTTGAAAGCTTCTGCTGCGTCCATCGTAGGTACAGAAACTCGAACGATATCTGCGCCGACTTTTTCTAGTGCTCGGATTTGAGCGACTGTCGCTTCTACGTCAGTCGTGCGAGTGTTAGTCATTGACTGTACTGCAATTGGCGCACCATCACCAATTGGCACATCACCCACATAAATACGCGTCGATTTACGACGAATAATTGGAGATTCGTGTTGCATAATTTTTTATAACGGTAGAGTGAATCTAGCTACTTTGCCTGAAGTATACCCAGAAAGGTCGACAGGTTCACTTGCAAATGTCATTGTAACCCCTTCCGGTGCGCCCAATATCACTTTAAATGGCGCTTTTCCGGTAAGTTCTACATCTTGTCCTGGCTTATGAGTACCACTTACCAGCGTTTTACCATTGGTGTCTTTTACTTGAATCCAACAGTCCGCTTTAAACTTCATAGTAAGAAGTGTCATGCCTTCAGGTACTACTGGCGCAGGCTGTTCCTCTTCCGCCGCTTCAATCACGGCAACAGGTTCTTCAGAATCTACGCTTGTTGTATTTTCAGTTTCAGTCAGCAAAGGATCCGCCCCTTGCTCAACGGGTGCTTCAGTCAATTCAGCAACACCTTCATTAGTTGAAGCAACTTCTTCAGGAGTGCTTGCGATTAACTCTTCAGCCGTCATCAAATCGATATCAGCTAATTCTTGAGCAGTGGGCTGCGGCGCTTCAACACTTGAATCCGTTACTTCCTTAGTTAGGCTATTCTCTTGTTGGTTTTGCCACCACCATGCAGCTGAAATGCCAATAATGACTAGCCCGATAACCCAAGTAAGGAGCATAATACGGCTATTGTGCTTCTCGTCTTTTGTTTTACGAGAGAAGCTTTGCATTTCAATTTCTTGCTCTTGAGGCTGAGCATCGGCAGTCTGCTCTAACGCCGTCAAAACCACCTTCTCATCAAGACCTACGAATTTAGCGTAAGAGCGTAAGTAACCACGCGTAAATGTCGCGACTTGTTGAGATTCAAATCGGTTATTTTCAATATCTTCAATCACAGAAATGCGAAGCCTCAGGCGGTCGGCAACTTGCTTTTGGCTCATTCCCAAGGATTCACGTTTGTTTTTCAGTAATGTGCCAGCTTCAATAGAGAGTGGCACTTCATTCGTATTTTCGTGTTCTGTCATAATGGCGGTATTTAATCTGTTTTAGTGGCTAACGTGGTCATGTATTTTCGTTATTGTTCTTAAGCCTCTTTAAAGATAGCTAGCCAAAACGCGTTAACCAAAAATAATAATTTTAAGAAACTCTCAGCGATCTGAGTGCGAATACCCGTTTTGCAAAAATCAGCAAAACGTATGTGAGAAAGTGCTGAGAATTATCGGTGTCATCGTTAGTGTTACATATCATGATAAGCGAATGCGCAACGAAGACAAAAACTCTTTACACTCAAACTAACAGATAGCTCAAGCTTTTGTCCAAACTTTGACAAAGGAATTCGAAATTATACCCAAATAACCTTAGGTTGAAGAGTGATAGTCCCAAATCTTGGCGAAAATGTCCTAAACAATAAACAAAATAGCCAGAGCGAATGGCTCTGGCTATTTTTGAATTCCGGTCGTTTATACAGCTTTCACTTCAATGGTATCGGCACCGCGTGACGCTTTCAGCATTGCCGTACGTTTAGTTCGGTCAATTACATCACCGACCAACTGACCACATGCGGCATCAATGTCATCACCACGTGTTTTACGAACCGTAACTGTGTGCCCGTATTGCATCAATGTTTTTTGGAAGCGATCAATACGTGAGTTACTTGGTTTCTTGTAAGGTGAACCTGGGTACGGGTTAAACGGAATCAAGTTAATCTTACATGGTGTGTCTTTCATCAATTCAGCCAGTTCACGAGCATGGTCCATGTCATCGTTCACATGATCAAGCAACACGTACTCGACTGTTACCTTGCCACGGTTTGCATTCGATGAAGCAATGTAACGACGAACGGATGCTAGGAAATCTTGAATATCCCAACGATCGTTAATTGGCATGATTTCACTACGCAGCTTATCGTTTGGCGCATGAAGAGAGATCGCTAACGCAACGTCGATTTTGCCCGTCATCTGATCAAGACCAGAAACGACACCTGATGTTGATACGGTTACGCGACGCTTCGACAAACCAAAGCCAAGGTCATCCAGCATTAACTCCAATGCAGGAATCAAGTTCTTCATATTAAGAAGCGGCTCACCCATGCCCATCATCACGACGTTCGTAATTGGGCGACGGCCTGTTTCTTTCTCAAGACCAATTTCACGTGCAGCACGCCACACCTGACCGATGATCTCTGAAACTTTCAAGTTACGGTTAAAGCCCTGCTGTGCTGTTGAGCAGAACTTACATTCCAATGCACAACCTACTTGAGAAGATACACAAAGCGTTGCGCGATCATCTTCTGGAATGTAAACCGTTTCTACATCCTGATCACCAACCTTCATTGCCCACTTGATCGTGCCGTCTGAAGAATGCTGAGCTTCTGCTACAGTTGGTGCTTTAATTTCACACTTGTGTAAAAGCTTTTCGCGCAGCTTCTTGTTGATGTTTGTCATTTTTTCGAAGTCATCTACACCGAAATGGTAGATCCACTTCATAACCTGATCGGCACGAAACGCTTTCTCGCCAAGTTCTTCCGCGAAAAACTGACGCATGCCTTTGCGATCAAAGTCGAGTAGATTGATTTTTTCAGTGGTCATGTTGCCTCTCAATGACTGAAACAAGAATAAGGGCGCGAATTGTACAGCCTTTATGCAGCTACAACAAGGGGTGTAAGACCCTGAGTTTGCTAAGGCATTAAAATAAAAACGATTAAATTTTAATCAGACTTTACGGTGAGAATAATGATTAGACAACCGACAACAAAAGCGTAGAAGTGGTACAGAGAAAACAGTGAGAACAAACACACGTAACTAAGCTTTCACCCCTGTAAGATGCTCAGATTAGCCAACATCTTCGCGAATAATTACGAATGAACTCGCAGGTGAAATGGAGAACGCGGAATAAAAAACCTCGGACAATTCCGAGGTTATTACGAACTAGATCATCACGCAAAAGTGATGCATGAACGAGTTAGCGAGTGAAAACTTCTGATTCAGGGAAGAAAAACTCAATTTCACGAGCGGCAGACTCAGGGCTATCTGAACCATGAACTGAATTGTGACGCATGCTGAGTGCGTAATCAGCACGCAAAGTGCCACATGCCGCGTCCTCTGGGTTGGTTTTACCCATTAGCTCGCGGTAACGTGCAATCGCATTTTCGCCTTCCAATACCTGAACCATAATAGGACCAGATGTCATGAACTCTTTTAGAGGAGGGAAAAACTCTTTACCTTCATGCTCTGCATAAAAGCCGCTTGCCTGATCTTCTGTCAGGTGAACCATTTTGGCAGCGATGATACGTAGGCCAGCCTTTTCAATACGATTGTAGATTTCACCAATTAGGTTTCGCTCTACAGCATCAGGCTTAATGATTGAAAATGTTCTTTCTAGAGCCATAAAATTTCCTTTCTGTACTTGTAATAATAGTTGTGCTTTTAAAGTGACTTACTGGGTAAGAGCAGCACTCAAACAAGAGAGTGCTGCAATCAATCTTATTTTCCAGCTTGCTCATTGAGGAAACGAGCAAGTGTACGAACACCCATACCCGTTGCTCCCGCAGCCCATTTATCAGAAGCGGCTTTACGATACGTACCCGCACAGTCGAAATGTAACCAGCCTTTTTTGTAGTCCTCAACGAAGTAAGACAAGAATGCAGCTGCAGTACTTGCACCCGGAGAATAATCACCAGAGCTGATATTCGATAAATCGGCAAAATTAGATGGCAGCATTTCTCGATGGAAATCAGCAAGTGGTAGCGGCCACAAGCCTTCTTTTTCCTGGTTTGCCGCCGTAAGCGCTTGATGCGATAGCTCATCATCAAAGCTCATTAGCGCATGGTAATCGTTACCTAACGCATTCTTCGCTGCGCCTGTTAGCGTCGCGCAGTCAATGATTAACTCAGGCTTTTGCTCACTGGCGTAGATAAGACCGTCTGCAAGCACCAAGCGACCTTCCGCGTCGGTATTCATAATCTCAACGGTTTTGCCGTTTTTGTAAGTGATGATGTCGCCAAGCTTAAGGGCACGGCCAGAAACCATGTTCTCAGCACAACACAAGATCAGTTTTACGCGCTTGTTTAAACCGCGCAAGATAGCTAATCCTAGGCCACCAGTTATAGTACCCGAGCCACCCATATCTGCTTTCATTGCACTCATGAAGGTAGAAGGCTTCAAGCTGTAACCACCGGAATCAAAGGTGATGCCTTTACCCACAAGACATGCGAATACAGGTGCGTTTTCGTCACCAGTTGGGTTGTAGTCTAACTGAAGCATCGCAGAAGTACGCTCAGAACCACGGCCTACTGCGTAAATACCTTCCCAACCTTCTGCCAACAAGTCTTTGTCTTTGACGATACGAGCTGTCACCGTGCCTTTCGGCGCAACAGATTTGATGAATTCAGCAGCCATTGTCGCTAGCTGACGAGGAGCAACTTCTTCTGCCGTTTTGTTGATAATATCGCGGGTAAAATCAGTCGAAGTAATACGAGCTTGAAGCTCTGCTTGCTCTTCATCAGACAATGCTGCCCACTCAACTGAGCCATGTTTTTTAGGGTTACGGAACCCTTGGTGGAAAGCCCATACGCTCTCTAGATCCCAGTTATCACCAGAAAGAAAAATAGAACGAATTCCTTGGCCATCTAGCTGACGAGCTGCACGTTGAATTGCGCCGAGATCATGACCTTCACCTAAGTGAATAGTTGCGCCGTTTTCAGCGAATGAAAGCAGTGCTTTTTCACCCCAATGTGGTGCTGCCGACTCTTGACTTAAAAATACAGACATCTGTGTAGACATGGTTTCTCCTTGTCTTATAGCAGCGTTGCCTACGCTGCTTCTTTTTAATAACTCACGGATGTTAGCATTATGTAGGGCAAAAATGTCAATTGGATAAAAAAACGGACCTAAAGGTCCGCTTTTTTTAGTAAGAATTGTTAACTAGGCTGTGTTTTACAGACTTAGTCTGCTTCGTCCATCCAGCACATGATAACGGCTTCTAGAATCTTTTCATTAGAACGGTTTGGCTCATCGTCAAACTCATCTAACTCCATGATCCATTGATGAAGATCGGTAAAACGCACTGTTTTTGGATCGACATCTGGAAACTTGTCACAAAGTTCAATCGCGATATCGCGAGAATCTGTCCATTTCATTGCTCATCTTCCTTTTGCTTCTTCCCTATATTGGGAAGATAGTTTTAGTGATCTTCTGAAGCGTGGTTTAGTGTGTATTTAGGAATTTCTACCACCAAGTCTTCATCAGCAATTCTCGCCTGACACCCTAGGCGTGACTCAGGCTCTAGACCCCACGCTTTATCTAGCATGTCGTCTTCTAGTTCTTCACTTTCTTCGAGTGAATCAAAACCTTCACGGATGATTACGTGGCAGGTAGTACACGCACATGACTTCTCACACGCATGTTCAATACCGATACCGTTTTTTAGCGCTACGTCTAGAACGGTGTCACCAGAGTTTGCTTCCAACACTGCACCTTCTGGGCACAAATCGTCGTGTGGTAATACAATAATCTTAGGCATAACTACTTATCTCTTATATATCGTCTACTGATTGACCTGACAACGCAGCTCGAATCGATTTATCCATACGGCGTGATGCGAAATCTTGGCTCGCTTTATCGGTATCTTTAATGCCCTGCTCTATCGCATCTGCATCATCACCATTACGCAGCTCAATCAAGGCTTCGATGGCTTTAATCAAGTTTTGTTTCTCTTGTTCTGATAGTAAGTCATCACCATCAGCTTGCATCGCTGCAATCAAACCTTCTATCACTCGGTCGGCTTCAACACGCTGCTCAGCTAAGGCACGAGCTTGCATGTCTTCTTTTGCGTGCGTCATTGAATCACGCAACATATCCGCCACTTCATTGTCACTTAAGCCGTAAGAAGGTTTTACTTGAATCTCTGATTGAACACCAGTGCTCTTCTCCATTGCCGTAACAGAAAGAAGGCCATCAGCGTCAACTTGGTAAGTCACGCGAATATGTGCCGCACCCGCTGCCATCGGAGGAATACCTTTTAACGAGAAGCGAGCAAGTGAACGACAGTCATCAACCATTTCACGTTCACCTTGTACCACATGAACACTCATCGCCGTTTGGCCATCTTTGAATGTGGTAAATTCTTGCGCACGCGCAACGGGAATCGTAGTGTTGCGGGGGATGATCTTCTCGACCAAACCACCCATGGTTTCAATACCGAGCGACAGTGGAATCACATCAAGAAGCAACATTTCAGAGTCAGGTTTGTTACCCGCTAGGATATCAGCTTGAATACCCGCACCGATTGCAACAACTTCATCTGGGTTAATGCTTGTCAGAGGTGTGCGACCAAAAAACTCGCCTACCATTTCACGAACCAACAATGTACGGGTTGAGCCGCCAACCATGACGACCTCGAGTACTTTATCTGCGTCGACATCCGCATCTTTTAATGCGCGACGACAAGACATCAGTGTTTTCTTCACTAGCGGACGAATCAGATCTTCGAACTGCTCGCGAGTCACGGTGCCTTTCCAGCCAAAAACGTCAACGTCAACACTGTCTTGCTCAGAGAAAGCAATCTTAGCTTCAGTAGCAATGTTCAACAGTATACGGCTCTTTTCTGCAGAAAGCGGCGCTTCTAGACCCGCTTGCTCCATTAAATAATCGGCAAATAGATGGTCGAAGTCGTCACCGCCTAATGCAGAATCGCCACCTGTTGCTAATACTTCAAATACGCCTTTCGATAAACGTAGGATAGAGATATCAAAAGTACCGCCACCTAGATCGTAAACCGCAATCACACCTTCTTGACCAGAGTCTAGGCCATAAGCAATTGCCGCAGCGGTTGGTTCGTTAAGTAGACGGAGAACATGAAGACCAGCTAATTTCGCCGCATCTTTTGTACCTGCACGTTGCGCGTCATCAAAGTAAGCAGGAACGGTAATAACTACACCAGCTAACTCACCACCTAACGTATCTTCAGCTCGCTTACCCAATACTTTTAGGATGTCCGCAGATACTTCAATCGGGTTTTTGTCACCTTGAGGTGTTTGCAGAATTGGCAGGCCGTTTTCACTCTCTTTAAAACGATAAGGAAGTGAAGAGTAACGGGACTGAATGTCCTTTAATGAACGACCGATCAAACGTTTTACAGAGATAATCGTGTTCTCTGGTTCAAACTCTGCTTTGGCTTTGGCTTCGTGGCCGACCGTTAACGTTTCCTCAGCGTAATTAACGACTGAAGGTAAAATAGTACGGCCCTGCTCGTCCGCAAGTGGAGTTGCATCGCCGCTACGTACAGAAGCAACCAAAGAGTTGGTAGTACCTAAGTCGATACCCGCTGCTAACTTATGCTCATGAGGTGCCGAGCTTTGGCCCGGTTCTGCGATTTGAAGTAGTGCCATGATAGGTCCTTGTCACGCTTACTAGCCGAGGAGTTTGTCTTCGACTAGCTCAATTTCGTTCTTTAGTTTGGCAATGAATTTTAGCTTACGAACTCGGTCTGCGGCTTCAGTCCATAGACCATCATCAAGCTCTTGCTCGACGCTTGCCAGATGCTGTTTGTACATTTTGCTGACCTTAGAGTCGAAGTCAAAAAGCGCCGATTCAGGATCGGACTTGTCAGCAATCTCTTCCAGTTCTTCGCGCAGTTCCATTTGCTCCATTAAGAACATCGGATCTTGCATTGTTTGCTGTTCACCTCGGATCTCAACACCTTGCTCTGCGAGGATATACTCGGCGCGAGAAATAGGATTTTTCAGAACTTGATAGGCATCGTTGATTTGCGCCGCCTTTTGCACCGCCATCAAACGGTCACGTTCTGAGCCCGTTGCAAAGTTATCCGGGTGGAAGCGTTTTTGTAGTTCTCGGAACTGAGAAGAAAGAAGGCTACCATCCAGCTTAAACTGACTTGGTAGCCCAAATAATTCAAAGTGATTCATTAAGTTCGGGTCCTAGTAAAGCCTTCCGGACTCGTTTGCCCAGAAGGACAATCAATTAGACGTTGAAGCTTTCACCACAACCACATTCACTTTTCGCGTTAGGGTTGTTGAATTCAAAACCTTCATTCAACCCTTCTTTCACGTAATCCAATTCAGTACCATCTAGGTACACTAAGCTCTTTTGATCGATGATAATTTTCACTCCAGAGAGTTCAAATACTTCGTCTTCTTCATTGAGCTCATCAACAAACTCAAGTACGTATGCCATGCCGGAACAGCCAGTCGTCTTCACTCCAAGACGTAAACCGATACCTTTGCCTCGGTTATCTAGGAATGCTCTTACGCGACTTGCCGCTGATTCTGTCATTGTGATGGCCATACTGCACCTTAGTCTGTCTAAATTTCGATTGGAATGGGAGCGTCAAAGCTCCCATTATATTACGGAATAATTATTCTTGGTGTTTTTTCTTGTAGTCAGCAACCGCTGCTTTGATTGCATCTTCAGCAAGAATAGAACAGTGAACTTTCACTGGTGGAAGCTCTAGCTCTTCAGCAATCTCAGAGTTTTTAATTGCTGCCGCTTCATCAACTGACTTACCTTTTACCCACTCAGTTACTAGTGAGCTTGATGCGATTGCACTACCACAACCGTATGTTTTGAACTTCGCATCTTCGATGATACCTTCAGGTGTCACTTTGATTTGAAGCTTCATTACGTCACCACACGCAGGAGCGCCAACCATGCCGCTACCTACTGATGGATCTTCTTTATCGAATGAACCAACGTTACGTGGGTTCTCGTAGTGATCAATTACTTTTTCGCTGTATGCCATGATAAATTACCTCGAATCCTCTATTTCAATCCCTGAGATTAATGGTGAGCCCATTCAACAGTGCTCAAATCAATCCCTTCTTTGTACATATCCCATAGAGGAGACATGTCGCGTAGCTTAGTCACTGCAACGCGGATTTGTTCAATTGCGTAATCAATTTCTTCTTCAGTCGTGAAACGACCAAACGAGAAACGAACCGAGCTGTGAGCCAATTCGTCATCCATGCCTAGGGCACGAAGAACGTAAGAAGGCTCAAGGCTTGCAGACGTACAAGCACTACCAGAAGATACCGCTAGATCTTTAAGCGACATTAGTAGTGATTCACCTTCTACGAATGCGAAACTGATGTTTAGGTTGTGTGGTACACGCTGCTCAAAGTCACCGTTTACCGTCACTGCTTCTAAGTCTTTCACGCCATCAAAAAGACGGTTACGAAGCGCTAAAGCATGATCGTAATCTTTTTGCATGTCTTCTTTTGCAATGCGGAATGCTTCACCCATGCCTACGATTTGGTGAGTAGGTAGTGTACCAGAGCGGAAACCACGCTCATGACCGCCACCGTGCATTTGCGCTTCAAGACGAATACGAGGCTTACGACGTACGTAAAGTGCACCGATACCTTTAGGACCGTAAACTTTGTGAGCAGAAAGTGAAATTAGATCAACTTTCATCTCTTGAACGTCGATTGGTAATTTACCTGCAGATTGCGCAGCGTCCACGTGGAAAACAATTTTACGCTCACGGCACAGTTCGCCGATCGCTGTAATGTCTTGAACCACACCAATCTCGTTGTTTACATGCATAATAGACACAAGCACGGTGTCATCACGCATGGCTGCTCTAAGCTTCTCTAGATCGATCAAGCCATTTGATTCTGGCTCAAGGTAAGTCACTTCAAAGCCTTCACGCTCAAGTTGACGACATGGGTCAAGAACGGCTTTGTGCTCTGTTTTACAAGTGATTACGTGCTTGCCTTTCTTCGAGTAAAAGTGCGCTGCACCTTTAATCGCAAGGTTGTCTGATTCTGTCGCACCAGATGTAAATACGATTTCGCGAGGATCTGCATTTAGAAGGTCAGCAATTTGCTCACGAGCAGTATCGACCGCTTCTTCTGCCTGCCAGCCGTAACGGTGCGAACGTGACGCTGGGTTGCCAAATGTGCCATCCATTGTCATGTACTGAACCATTTTTTCAGCAACACGTGGATCAACTGGACATGTAGCGGAATAATCAAGATAAATCGGCAGTTTCATTCTCTACTCCAATGTAAAAAGCTGACCGCTAAGAGCGGACGTTTACACCGATGGGCGCGGCGGTTGTATTTTTGTTTGATAGCCCATGGGTTACCGCCAGATCAATGTCCTGACGATCAGAAATTTCGAGTACTTCATTGTCTGTCATCAACTCACCAAGAGTGATGTTATTCAAAAAGTCACTAATGCGAGAGCTTAGGTCACGCCACAGCGTGTGAGTAAGGCAACGTGTTCCACCTTGGCAATCTCCTTTACCTTGGCATTTGGTTGCATCTACTGACTCATCAACGGCAGCAATCACGGTACCAATAGCGATACTGTGAGCGTCGGCACCAAGTCGGTAACCACCACCAGGACCACGAACGCTGGCAACGAGACCTGCTTTACGCAATTTTGAAAATAGCTGCTCTAAGTAAGAGAGCGAGATCCCTTGACGCTCTGAAATATCAGCCAGAGGTACAGGGTTTTGTTGCGAATGCAGTGCCACATCCAGCATGGCTGTCACCGCATATCTTCCTTTAGATGTAAGTTTCATACCACACCGTATCCACATGGTTTGTAATGGTTAAGATTCTTCCATACCTGAGTAATTTGGTCAAGTATTTATTTGACCATTTTACTCAGGTATTCATCCTCACATCTAAAGTGGTTATTATTCACTCAGAACTTCTTTTCTATCGAAGTCAAAACGCCTCGTAGAATATTAAGTTCTTGGGTTTCTGGTCGAGCACGAGAGAACAAACGGCGCAACTTATTCATCACCTGTCCAGGTTGCTCTTTGTTAATAAACTGGGTCTCAACCATCACCTTTTCAAGATGCTCGAAGAACATTTCGAGTTCTCGATGACGCGGGTATTCTTCCGATTCATTTGGGGAAAACTGGCTTTGCTCTAAGTTCAAGTGTGCAACTCGCACTTCGTAACTGAGAGTTTGTACAGCCATCGCTAGGTTAAGCGAGCTGTACTCAGGATTAGCGGGAATACAAACATGGTAGTGGCACTTTTGTAGCTCTTCGTTTGTCAAACCAGTTCTTTCTCGGCCAAACACGAGCGCAACCGGATGCTTTCGGCCTTCAACTGCAAATTTCTCACCGCATTCACGTGGCTCGAGCATTGGCCATTCTAATGTACGAGAGCGGGCGCTAGAACCCACAACAAGGCCACAATCTTCAACCGCTTCTTCTAATGTGCCGACAATCTTTGCATTTTGAGCAATATCACCAGCACCCGCAGCTAAAGCAAGAGTTTGTTCATCCACTTCACATTGTGGATCGACTAATACTAGTTGGTTTAAACCCATCACTTTCATTGCTCGAGCTGCTGAGCCAATATTGCCTGAATGAGAGGTACCTACGAGTACAATTTTTACTTGATCCAACATCTGTGTTTGCTACCTAAATTAAAACCGCAGAATGTTATCATAGTTTTTTAAGACACCCTAGAGGCAAGCAGACCTCTCTTCTCATTCTTGGTTATTGTTCTCGTCCGCAGTATGATCTGTACACTCAGTCGGCCGCAATTAGAGTAAAAAATAACCACTTCCCTTTTTGATTATCTCTGGTATACTCGCCGCCGCTTTCATTTGTTCTTTAACATCCGTTGGGAAATTCGTATGCATCCAATGCTAAACATTGCTATTCGCGCTGCGCGAAAGGCAGGCAATCATATTGCTAAATCATTAGAAAACACTGATAAAGTAGAATCTACTCTTAAAGGCACTAATGACTTTGTCACTAACGTAGACAAAGAAGCAGAATACATCATCATCGATACTATCAAGCAGTCTTACCCTGAGCACTGTATCGTTGCTGAAGAACAAGGTCTTATCGAAGGTAAAGATAAAGACGTACAATGGATCATCGACCCACTGGATGGCACCACTAACTTTGTAAAAGGTTACCCAACTTTCGCGGTTTCTATCGCTGTTCGTATTAAGGGCAAAACTGAAGTTGCTTGTGTTTACGATCCAATGCAAAACGAGCTATTCACTGCACAACGCGGTGCCGGCGCTCAACTAAACAGTGCACGTATTCGTGTTGCTCAACTAAAAGACCTTCAAGGTACTGTTCTAGCAACAGGCTTCCCATTCAAGCAGAAACAACACGCTGAGTCTTACATCAAGATCGTTGGTGCGCTATTCACTGAATGTGCTGATTTCCGTCGTAGCGGCTCTGCTGCTCTTGACCTTTGTTACGTGGCTGCTGGCCGTGTTGATGGTTACTTCGAGCTAGGCCTAAAACCTTGGGATATGGCAGCAGGTGAGCTTATTGCTCGTGAAGCTGGCGCAATCCTAACAGACTTTGCTGGCGGCACTGACTACATGAAGTCTGGTAACATCGTTGCTTCAAGCGCTCGTGGCGTAAAATCTATCCTTAAGCACATCCGCGAAAACGGTAACAGCGCGATCCTTAAGTAAGATTTGAAAGTCATATATAGCCCGTCACGCTGATGACTTTAGAAAGCCCCGCTCATTGAGCGGGGCTTTTTTATTTCGAACAATCAGCCTGTTTGTAGAAACGGTCGTAGTCAGATAAGTGGTCTATTTTTACGTGCTTAACCTTCCATATTTGTTCCTTCATTAAAAACTGCAGCGAAACCGTGACTGGCTGGTATACATCACCAAAGCCGTTTACAGAAAGACATCCAACTCCTCCATCCTCACTGTACTCTTCAAAGTAAGACAGCTCTGTAACCAAACTTGATGGGATAGATGATAAAAATGGAAATTGATGACCAAATTTTATTGGGTGAGACTTAATACTGTTCAGCTCTTCAATCGATAGATTTGGTCCTGCCATAGCTTCTACCACCTCTATATACTGCATCTTGTATAAATTATTACGTATATCAAGGTAAGTATCGTGGAGTGGACTTGCGATGCAGGGCGTTGAAACACTTAGTAAAACCGGAATAGGTAGAATTCTATTTAGCATAACCAACTAAACCCCAGCTTCACGGAGCGCTTGATCAATTTTACTCGGCTTAAATCTGTACTTACAAAGCCCCCACTCGCACTGCTCTAAAAGCTCACGGACATTTACCTGCCCAGTAACTCCAAAGGAAACAACACCAAAAAGAGAAACACTCCCACTGTATGTCAAAACACCATCACGAGTAGTTTTAAAAGTAACAGAAACGGCTTTTAATTTTATGCCCAGCTCTTCAACCATTTCTTTTGAAACTTCAAACTTAGTAAATCCAAGCTCACCAGATAAAGTTACTTTACCTGACTCATCAACTGCTAACTTGAACCTTTTCCCTCCAGTAACTAGCTTGGTGGTAACACCTTTATTGTGCTTGTAAGAAATCTCTACAAACTTCAGTAACTGTACTTTTATTTCAGCTTGCCTTGACATTATTTCCTCCCGAAATTGTTGAACATACTTCCGATATTCAACTCAATCAAAAAACTACAATTCAAGCTGGAAGTACCTCAAAAAAAAATGAAACTTTCAAATCTATCAGGCATAAAAAAACCGCTGATTGTTCAGCGGTTTTTGTTTTCGGTTCTCAATCTGCCTTATGGCATTTCGTCGAACTCTGCACCCTCTTTTTCTACTTGAGGTGGCATCAAGTGCTCTTTCTGGATACCCAGTTTTAGAGCCAGTGCTGATGCTACGTAGATAGAAGAGTAAGTACCTACAGTGATACCGAGTAAAAGTGCGGTTGCAAAGCCGTGAATCATAGCACCACCCTGCATGAACAGTGCAATTACCACGAACAACGTCGTACCAGATGTAATCAATGTACGGCTCAACGTTTGAGTGATTGAGGCGTCCATAATGTCTGAAGGTTCACCCTTACGCATCTTACGGAAGTTTTCACGAATCCGGTCAAATACAACGATGGTATCGTTGAGTGAGTAGCCCACAACCGTCAGTAGCGCAGCTACGATAGTCAGGTCAACTTCAATTTGTAGAAACGAGAAGACACCTAGCGTGATAATTATATCGTGAGCCAATGCCATTACCGCACCAGCCGCTAGACGCCATTCAAATCGCATCGATACATAAAGCAGAATACAGATCAGCGATACCAAGATCGCTAGACCACCAGCTTCTGTTAGCTCATCACCAACGTTGGGACCTACGAACTCAATACGACGCATTTCTACGCTTTCGCCAGTACCATCTTTGATAGCACCAATGATTTGGTTACCTAGCGTTTCACCAGAAACGTCATCACGTGGACGAAGACGAACCATGACTTCACGAGCACTACCGAAGTTTTGTACTGTCGCATCGCCAAACCCTTTTGAATCTAGTGCTGCACGAATCTCTTCAAGGTTTGCTGGCTGTTCAAAACCGACCTCGATAAGAGTACCGCCAGTGAAATCTAGACCCCAATTAAGCCACTTGGTTGACAAAGTGAAGATAGAAGCAGCAATCATTATAATTGAAAAAACGAATGCTACTTTCGACCAACGCATAAAGCCGATCGTCTTCTCTGCTTTTAGAATTTGAAACATATTAATTCCCAGCCTTAGATCGACAATTTATCAACGCGTTTGCCACCGTAGATCAGGTTCACGATACAACGTGTACCAATAATGGCGGTGAACATTGAAGTTAAGATACCGATAGATAGAGTAACTGCGAAACCTTTCACCGCACCTGTACCGACCGCAAATAGAATGATTGCAGTAATTAGTGTTGTGATGTTCGCATCAGCAATCGTGCTGAATGCATTCGCGTAACCTTGGTGAATCGCTTGTTGTGGACTACGTCCATCACGAATTTCTTCACGGATACGCTCGAAGATCAGTACGTTCGCATCAACTGCCATACCGACTGTTAACACGATACCGGCTATCCCCGGAAGCGTCATGGTAGCGCCTGGAATCATCGACATAACACCAATGATAAGCACTAAGTTTGCCATTAGAGCAATGTTTGCAATCAAACCAAAGCCGCGGTAGTAAAGCAGCGTAAATAGCATTACGGCAACCATACCCCAGATACATGCTTGGATACCCATATCGATGTTTTGCTGGCCCATTGATGGACCAATGGTACGTTCTTCAACGATAGAGATAGGTGCAATCAGTGCACCAGCACGTAGTAAAAGTGCTAGGTTGTGTGCTTCTGCAGCAGAGTCGATACCTGTGATACGGAAGTTACGACCAAGAGCCGATTGAATCGTTGCTTGGTTGATGACTTCTTCATGCTTATCCAGAATAACTTTGCCTTCAGGCGTACGACGGCCACTGTCTTTGTATTCTGCAAACACGGTAGCCATTAGCTTACCAATGTTCTTCTTAGAGAACGCAGACATCTTATTACCACCTTCGCTGTCTAGCGAGATGTTAACTTGTGGACGACCATATTCATCAACACTTGAGCTTGCATCTGTGATGCTTTGACCGCCAAGAATAACGCGCTTCTTAAGCACAACTGGGCGACCATCACGGTCCATCTTGATTTCACTACCTGCTGGCGCACGACCATTTGCCGCTGCCGATAGGTCAGCTTTATCATCAACTTCACGGAATTCAAGCGTTGCCGTAGCTCCGAGAATTTCTTTTGCACGAGCAGTGTCTTGAACACCAGGCAGTTCAACTACAATGCGACTAGCACCTTGACGTTGAACCAATGGTTCCGCAACACCTAGTTCGTTGACACGATTACGTAAAATCGTAATGTTTTGCTCAACAGCATAGTTACGGATCTCTTGTAAACGTTGCTCAGTAAAGGTTGCAGTAAGAGCGTAACGGCCATTTGAATCAGAATCGACAAAAATCATGTCCGGGTGATTCTTTTCTAGCGTTGCTTTCGCTTCTGCTAATTGCTCTTCGTTACGCAACAACACTTCTACCGCTTCTTTTCCAGAAGGGCGGATTGCACGGTAACGAATCTTGGCGTCACGAAGTTCGCTACGGAAAGCTTCTTCTTGTTGACCAACAAGCTTTTCCATCGCTGCATCCATATCCACTTCCATTAAGAAGTGAACACCACCGCGAAGGTCAAGACCTAGCTTCAATGGTGACGCGCCAATCGCTTCTAGCCAATCGGGTGTAGAAGGTGCAAGGTTAAGTGCAACAATTGTGTCTTTGCCTAGCGCTTCGCTGATGACATCACGAGCACTGATTTGTGTGTCAGTGTCGTTAAAACGAACAAGAATTGATCCATCTTCGAGAGCAATGGATTTATGAGAAAGTTGCTCTTTGTTAAGAGCAGTAGTGACAGCATCCAGCGTTGACATATCTACAGAGGCGCCACGCGCCCCTGTAACTTGAATAGCCGGATCTTCACCGTAGATATTTGGAAGTGCGTATAACGCAGCGGTGATGATGGCAAAAAGCACCATCAAGTACTTCCATAATGGATAACGGTTTAGCACAGCGAGGATCCTTTAGCTGTTTTATAGAGACTTAAGCGTACCTTTTGGTAGCACTGCAGTGATGAAGTCTTTCTTGATTACTACTTCATTGTTCGCGTTAAGCTCAATTGAAATGTAGTCATTGTCTTCAGCAATCTTAGTGATTTTACCCACTAGGCCACCGCTAGTTAAAACTTCGTCGCCTTTGCCCATAGAAGCCATTAGGTTTTTGTGTTCTTTTACGCGTTTCGCTTGTGGGCGGTAAATCATGAAGTAAAAGATCACTGCGAACATGCCAAGCATGATTAGCATTTCAAAACCACCGCCTGCTGGCGCGCCTTCTGCTGCTGCGTGAGCCTGAGAAATAAACATTAAAACATCCTCATTATATTTTATTGATAATCAAACAAATTGGGCTTTCGCATTTTAGATTCAAGTCTGAGAGTAACTAATAGAGATCGCTCTCTCAAAAATAACGTGCGTTAGCCTACTTTATTAGCAAAAGCCTCTGGCGACATGCCAAAGGCTTTAATTCTTTTAGTTTTTCAATTACTGCTCTTTTGCTAGTGGTGGCACTTCACGGCCACGACGCTCATAGAACTCAGTAACAAATTCATCGAAGCGATCTTCATCAATTGCTTTACGAATGCTTTCCATCAGACGCTGGTAGTAACGCAGGTTATGGATTGTATTCAAGCGAGCGCCTAAGATTTCATTACAACGCTCTAAATGGTGAAGGTACGACTTGCTGTAGTTTTGACAAGTGTAACAGTCACAATGCGGATCCAATGGTGTTGTATCCGTTTTATGTTTCGCATTACGGATCTTGATCACACCACCAGTCACAAATAAGTGACCATTACGTGCGTTACGCGTTGGCATTACACAGTCAAACATGTCGATACCACGACGAACACCTTCAACCAAGTCTTCTGGCTTACCTACGCCCATCAAGTAGCGAGGTTTGTCTTCAGGAAGTTGAGGACAAGTATGCTCAAGAATACGGTGCATGTCTTCTTTAGGCTCACCTACTGCCAAACCACCAACCGCGTAACCGTCAAAACCGATTTCCGTTAGACCTTTTACCGACACATCACGTAAATCTTCGTAAACACCACCTTGGACAATACCAAATAGGTTGTTCGGGTTTTCTAGCTTCTCGAAGTGGTCACGTGAACGCTGTGCCCAGCGTAATGACATTTCCATCGATTTCTTCGCTTCATCGTGTGTCGCTGGGTAAGGCGTACACTCGTCAAAAATCATAACGATGTCAGAGCCCAGGTCTTTTTGAATTTCCATCGACTTTTCTGCGTCCATGAAAATCTTGTCACCGTTTACTGGGTTACGAAAGTGAACACCCTCTTCAGTGATCGTACGCATCTTACCAAGGCTGAATACTTGGAAGCCGCCTGAATCAGTAAGAATAGGACCGTGCCAGTTCATAAAATCGTGCAGGTCACCGTGCATTTTCATCACTTCTTGACCAGGACGTAGCCACAGGTGGAACGTATTACCTAGCAGAATTTCTGCACCAGTACCTTTTACTTCTTCTGGTGTCATACCTTTAACGGTACCGTAAGTACCTACTGGCATGAACGCAGGAGTTTGAACAGTGCCGCGTTCGAAAGTCAGTTGACCACGACGTGCATTGCCGTTTTTCTTCTTAAGATCGAATTTTAATTTCACGATGCCTCCGGGTGTCAGAGAAACAGTCTGACTGAGTGTTTAGGGCTCTACCCTACTTTAAGGAGCGGTCGCTTTTCCTTGCGAGAGACAAAGCAATGGATGCTTTATTTCCTAGCTTACTGCTAGCACTCGTAAATCTATTTTTAACTACGCCGTTTTCTTCTTGATGAACATTGAATCGCCATACGAGAAGAAACGGTATTTGTTTTCCACCGCATGTTTGTAAGCATTCATGGTGTTCTCGTATCCAGCAAATGCACTCACCAACATGATCAGTGTTGATTCAGGCAAGTGGAAGTTTGTGATCAAGCAATCCACTAGCTGATATTCGTAACCAGGGAAAATAAAGATTTCAGTATCGCCAAAGAATGGGGCCAGCTCAGTCCCTTTTTGCAATGCGTCTTGCGCTGCACTTTCAAGTGAACGCACAGATGTGGTACCAACAGCAATAATTCGTCCGCCACGCGCTTTCGTCGCTTTAATTGCGTCGACGACTTCTTGTGGTACTTCTACGTACTCGGCATGCATGTGGTGATCGTTGATATTTTCCACTTTTACTGGCTGGAATGTACCCGCCCCAACGTGCAAAGTAACGTAAGCAAACTCTGCACCTTTCGCTTTGATTTTCTCCAAGAGAACATCATCAAAGTGAAGGCCCGCCGTCGGTGCCGCAACCGCACCTGGCTTTTGATTATATACCGTTTGGTAACGCTCTTTATCTGCATCTTCGTCTGGACGGTCGATGTAAGGAGGAAGCGGCATATGGCCGATTTCTTCCAGAATTTCTAGTACCGTCTTATCAGAACTAAATTTCAGTTCAAATAAAGCATCATGGCGTGCAATCATTTCTGCTGAATATTCATCATTCTCGCCAACAATAATGGTTGTACCTGGTTTTGGTGATTTAGAGCAACGAACGTGCGCGAGGATGCTTTTCTCATCCAACATGCGCTCCACTAGCACTTCTAATTTACCGCCCGATTCCTTGCGGCCAAAAAGACGAGCAGGAATAACACGTGTATTATTAAACACCACTAAGTCACCGGGTTGAACTTGGCCCAATACATCAGTAAATGTGCCATCAATGAGCTCTCCGGTATTGCCGTCCATTTGCAGCAGTCGGCTAGCGGTACGCTCTGGTTGAGGGTAGCGAGCGATGAGTTCATCTGGAAGGTCGAAATGGAAATCTGATACTTGCATGTTACTTGTCTTATCTATTGGTCAAATCACGTCTAGGCGACGATAAAATTGCGACGAGTTTTTCGCAGCAGACTAGTATATGTTTACATGCTGCAATAGCAAGCAAATCACCAGAATATAGCAGTAAAAGCCATGGTGAAGAGTGTAATAAAACGTGAAAAGCCTCGATTACTTGGCACTATTTTTAATTTGAGCCCAAAAGAGAGAACATGAAAAAAGCAAAGCAGCGTATACCGCTGCTTATTAGTTTGGCATTCCAATCGCCCTATCAAACCTCACGCTTTCGCCACAAGAATAACGGCACGAATAAACCCAATAACCAAAACCCTAGACTGCCACCTTCATCATCTGAGCCTTTGAAATCACAGTTATTGGTCGCAATGCCATCGTGACACTCTTTATTGTCACCACTTTCATTGTTAGCACTTTTGATAAAATTCGGCGCAATGATGTAACGACTTGGTGGCGCATCGGCAGTGATGTAAGACTGTACCCAGTCGTAATAGTGGCTCACCTTGGTGTAGAAACTTGGGATCGTCAAAGAGCCACACGTTGGTAGAATAAGGGGGCCGCCACTAACAATACCAATTTGTTTGCCGGTCGCCACATCGACCAACGGGCCACCACTGTCACCTTTACATGCAGAGTTGCCATATTGAGTATGGCTATCTGGCTCCAATACATGGTTTTGTGTTGGTAGCGTACAAATTTTGGTTTGGTTGTCTCTTGAATCAATGATCCCCGGAAAACTGCTGCCAATTTCTAAACGCTCATAACATTTGTCGATGGGTAAAAATGTGCTAATGGTGGTTTTGAGCGTATTAGAAGGTTCAGAAGCATCCGGCTGAGTAGTCCCCCATCCAAACACTTGCACATTTTCGACACGTTGATTGGTCAGGTAATTATCATTCCAATCCGCCACCAAACGTGCTTCGATACTCTCCATGTCAACTTTACTCGCTAGGTCAGCAAAGCTCGCGTTTGCCACTGGGCGCGTGAGATACAGCAACGCGATGTCTGAATCTAAACCGGTTTGGATAGGTTTCACGTTGCCATTACTGTCGGTCTCAGCTTTTGAAATCCGAGTGTAATCCGGATGAACCACAACGTGAGACACCTGATAGAAGTTATCAAGCCCTGCAGAATTAAGTTCATACACATTCGCATTCACCGACAGCTCACCCGGCGGGGTCACATAGTAGGTTGCTTCATTGGTTCCTTGTCCCATCACCACACAGTGCGCCGCAGTCAGTACCCATTGCTCTGTCAGCATCGTTCCACCACACAGCGGAAACTCTGCCATATTACTTGCTCGCAAAGTAACGCGGTCAACAGGATCGGTTTGTTCATCTCCTAACACAATCGCCTGTGTTGATGGCACACTGAATGCCGCCACTGCCAGCGCAATAAGTTTGTTACACGTTGTTCGTTTCATCTAGGTTGCTGTCTTCAATTTGGTAAGCCTGGACGTATCTTCTTCGAGAGAAGAATCTTGGAAAATCCAGCGAATAAAAATGTGCGATTCAATTCATTGGATTACCTTGGGAACACATTCAATATCAACTAAAAATGCCAACTGACTCGCACACAAACCGACTTATTCAAATTAATAAAAACACCAATAAAACACAGATTACGCAGCCCATCAGCATTGTGCTATTTAATTGATGAAAAACGAGTTAGCTCCCAGATATACAGAAAAATATTCTCTATATTTAAGAGAAGGACAATGCCGCTGGAGGTCTCTATGATCAAGGTTGAAGACATGATGACTCGTAATCCTCATACCTTACTGCGCACGCACACCTTGCGTGATGCAAAAAGCATGATGGATGCGCTTGATATTCGACACATTCCGGTTGTTGATGCCAATAACCACTTACAAGGCTTGGTGACTCAACGCGACATTCTTGCTGCTCAAGAATCGAGCTTGCACCCAGATGAGGCTGAACAATCTTTTACTTTAGACACACCGCTCTACGAAATGATGCACACCAACATCATGACGGCAGAGCCTATCGCGGGGCTCAAAGAGAGCGCTATCTATATGCAAAAGCATAAAGTTGGCTGTCTACCTGTTGTCACCAAAGGTCGATTGGTCGGCATTATTACTGATAGTGACTTCGTGACGATTGCGATTAACTTATTGGAACTACAAGAAGAAGTGGAACCTGAAGAAATCGAGCAGGAAGAGTAGTACGCAAGCGTATTCTCTTTGTTGTAAGTTTCGTTTTTACACCGGTTAAACGAAAAAAGAGCGGCAGGGTTGCCGCTCAAAATGCCATTACTGACGCTGATTAAGGAAGTGTTTCTCTGCCAATTAGAATTGGTCTTCTTCGGTCGAACCTGTCAATGCTGTCACTGAAGAGTTACCACCTTGGATAGTATTGGTCATTCTATCGAAGTAACCTGTACCTACTTCTTGTTGGTGCGCAACAAACGTATAGCCTTTTTCAGCTGCTTGGAATTCAGGACGCTGAACTTTCTCAACATAATGACGCATACCTTCACCTTGAGCGTAAGCGTGTGCCAGTTCAAACATGTTGAACCACATGTTGTGAATGCCTGCTAGCGTGATGAATTGGTACTTGTAGCCCATGTCTGCAAGCTCTTGTTGGAACTTAGCAATGGTTTCTGCATCTAGGTTTTTCTCCCAGTTGAATGAAGGCGAGCAGTTGTACGCCAACAATTGATCTGGGTATTCAGCGTGAATTGCTTCTGCAAACTTACGTGCTTCTTCCAAACATGGCGTAGCCGTTTCACACCAAATCAAGTCTGCATATGGTGCGTAAGCCAGACCGCGAGAGATAGCTTGGTCGATACCCGCGCGAACGCGGTAGAAACCTTCTTGAGTACGCTCACCTTCAATAAAGTCTTTATCATATGGGTCGCAATCTGAAGTAATGAGATCCGCCGCATTCGCATCAGTACGAGCAATAACTAATGTTGTTGTTCCCGCTACGTCAGCAGCCAAACGAGCTGCAACGAGCTTTTGTACCGCTTCTTGCGTAGGAACTAATACCTTACCCCCCATATGACCACACTTTTTCACCGATGCTAACTGGTCTTCAAAGTGAACGCCCGCGGCACCGGCTTCGATCATCGATTTCATTAGTTCGTAAGCGTTAAGCACACCACCAAAGCCCGCTTCAGCATCCGCTACGATAGGTAGGAAGTAATCAATACCACCTTCATCTTCAGGCGTCTTACCAGCAGCCCACTGAATTTGGTCTGCACGACGGAATGAGTTGTTGATACGCTTTACTACTGACGGTACAGAATCTACTGGGTAAAGAGATTGGTCTGGATACATCGTCGAAGCGGTGTTGTTATCCGCCGCTACCTGCCAGCCTGACAGATAGATCGCTTCAATACCTGCCTTAGCTTGTTGAACGGCTTGACCACCCGTTAGCGCACCAAGACAGTTTACGTAACCTTTTTTCGCACTACCGTTGACCAGTGACCAAAGTTTGTCTGCACCACGTTGTGCAATTGTGTTTGCAGGCACCATAGAGCCACGCAGTTCCACCACTTCCTCGGCAGTGTAAGTACGCTTCACATTTTTCCAGCGTGGGTTAGTTGCCCAGTCTTTTTCCAGAGCTTCAATTTGTTGGCGGCGAGTTAAGTTAGTCATTGGTCTATCCCTCTTTATAATTTGCACTTTATGCGTGTGCGTTGAGTTTCCGTTCTCAGGCAGTACTTCCCTATCTGCCTTGAAAATCCTTCACGTTATTGGTGTTACAGTTATTCTTTATTAATCCAGGTAGTCATAACCAGGAACTGTCAAAAAGTTGGTCAGTTCATCGCTCGTCGTGAGCCTTGCCATTAAGTCTGCTGCTTCTTCAAATCGACCCGCATGGTAGCGCTGCTCGCCAATTTCTTGCTTCACGACTTCAATCTCCTCTTTGAGATAGAGCTCGAACAGCTCTTTAGTGACCTTTAATCCGTTGTCTAGCGACTTGCCGTGTTGAATCCATTGCCAGATAGAGGCGCGTGAGATTTCTGCCGTTGCTGCGTCTTCCATCAGTCCGTAAATCGGCACACAACCATTGCCAGAAATCCAAGCTTCGATGTATTGCAGCGCAACGCGAATATTGTGGCGCATTCCGCCTTCAGTGCGCTCGCCTTCACAAGGCTCAAGCAGTTCAGCTGCTGTAATAGGCGCATCCTCTGCACGGCTCACATCCAACTGGTTGGTGCGTTCACCCAGCACAGCACTAAAGACTTCCATAGCAGTGTCAGCCAAACCTGGATGAGCCACCCAAGTACCGTCGTGGCCGTTGTTAGCTTCTAACGATTTGTCAGTCTGGATCTTGTCTAATACTTTTTGATTCTCTTTCGGGTCTTTAGCTGGGATAAATGCGGCCATTCCTCCCATCGCGAAAGCACCTCGTTTATGGCAAGTACGTACCAATAATCGCGAGTAAGCGTTTAAGAATGGCTTGTCCATCGTTACCACTTGGCGATCTGGCAGTACTCGGTCTGAGTGTTTTTTCAATGTTTTGATGTAGCTAAAGATGTAATCCCAGCGACCACAGTTCAAACCAACGATGTGTTCTTTAAGCGAGAACAGAATCTCGTCCATTTCAAATACCGCTGGTAAGGTTTCAATCAGCACAGTCGCTTTGATCGTGCCTGTATCCAAACCGAAATAGTCTTCCGTGAAATGGAACACTTCGCTCCACCACTTCGCTTCGTGATGCGATTGCAGTTTTGGAAGGTAGAAATAAGGGCCGCTGCCTTTTTGAAGTAACGCTTTGTAGTTGTTATAGAAATACAGAGCGAAATCGAATAGCGCACCTGGAATGATCTGACCGTGCCACGTAACGTGTTTTTCTTTTAAATGAAGGCCGCGAACACGGCAGATCAACACCGCTGGGTCATCTTCCAGCTGATAATGTTTGCCATTGCCAGGATTGGTGTAACTGATGGTGCCATTAACAGCATCGCGCAAGTTAATTTGACCATCTAGCACTTTACTCCATGCAGGAGACATTGAATCTTCGAAGTCTGCCATGAACACTTTTACATTCGCATTCAGTGCGTTAATCACCATCTTGCGGTCAGTTGGTCCGGTAATCTCCACACGGCGATCTTGCAGATCTTGTGGGATTCCTAGGATCTTCCAACTTCCTTCACGGATGTCTTGTGTCTCTGGTAGAAAATCTGGTAGCTCACCAGCATCAATACGTGCTTGCTTCTCTTCTCTTGCTTCCAGCAACTGTTCAACACGTCCGGCAAATTTTTCACACAGTAGAGATAAAAAGGTTTGGGCTTCAACAGGGAAAATTGCTTGATGTTCTGGAGCAACGACTCCATTCACCTCAAGCATGCCTTGGGTTTGCTTTAGTTGTTGTGTTTTTTGTTCTGTCTGAGCAAGCATAATCATTCATCCTTAACGTGCTTTATCAATCTTGGGCAGTCAGCGTAAAGCTACATTTGTAAGTTATGAACAACAAATTACATCCTTTAACTTTGTGTTCAACTCGTCTAGCCATGCCGATAGATTGCGTAATGCTACGTGTATTTTCAATCTAGACATAAGTCGTATCGGCCTTTAAATAAGCTATATCAACAAGGGGTTTAGTGAAACCCCCAATATAAACAAAACAGAAAATTCAAAGTTTTATTCCGCAAGGTAAAAACCATCTATCAAGCGCCTTATTTCGTAAGTTATTACGTAATAAAATTACATTAAATTTAAAGTCGTTTTATCATTTCAAACAAGCGTATGAATATAGACTGGTAAACAAACACCTTGTATTCACAAGGGCTGAAGAGATGTATTTAAACAGGGGTCAAACAAGGTATGCAGGGCTTTGTGTAAAATTAACATTGTGAAATTTCACTATTTTATGAAAGCTTCATCAAAGAAGAGCTGTAAAATTTTACAAGTCAAAGTTTACCAACAGAATAAAATACTAGAAAGCGCACTGTTTCCAGTGCGCTTTTAGATAAATAATGGAGAAGTAAGGGCTAATACTAATAGCTAAAGCAGCTCTGAAACGACTTCTGCAAGTTGATTAAATGTTTTCGTTCTTGACGAGCTCGGACGCCAAACTAAGCCGATTTCGCGATAAGCTTGTTTACCAGGAGGATCGATCACGACTAAATTCTGGTTATGCAGCAAGCCATGGTCGATAGCCATTTGAGGAATGAACGTTGTTCCCAAACCATTCGCAACCATTTGCACCAGTGTATGGAGGCTGGTTGCCGTAAACGGATTGATTTTTTCTTTGTCTGTTAATTTACACGCTGATACCGCATGTTCCGTTAAGCAATGTTCTTTCTCTAGTAGAAAGACGGATTCGTCAGGTAAATCCGCGTAACGAATCGGCACAGGGACCGATTGGGCTTGATTAGCGCTTATAACCATTCGAAACGGATCCTTACCCACTACTCGGCTTTCCATCCCATCAATTTCGACTGGTAACGCTAAAATAAGCACATCCAGCTCACCATGTCTGAGCGCTTGAAGTAAGTTTGTCGTCGTGTCTTCTCTTAATAAAAGATTCAGTTGTGGAAAACGGTAGTTCACCTCTTGTACCAAATCACACAGTAAAAACGGAGCAATTGTTGGTATACATCCTACTTTTAGCTGGCCTTGCATATCGTCGCCTTGGCACATACGTCCAAGCTCGACCAAATCTTGCCCTTTTGCTAACAGCTCTCGCCCCTGCTTTACTACCATTTCTCCTGTTTGGGTAAAAACCAGTGGACTTTTCTTATCTTTCTTTTCATATAAGGGACAACCTATCAATTCCTCTAAGTTTTGAATACCCTTACTTAAAGTCGACTGACTGACAAAACAACGCTCTGCAGCGTCACTAAAATGTCTTGTTTCATGCAGTGTGACTAAATAGTGTAACTGCTTCAAACTGGGCCATTTATTCATAATTGTATTTGTATCTACCGCCGTTCCAGTGATCGAGTTAAGAGTTTTGTTATTATCGTTTTTTTCGATTAACTCAATCTATTTATTTCGCTTTTTTCAATACTACAATCTGTACTATAGTTTGTCTCGTACAAACACGAACCAAACCGACACAACTGAATTCGGTTTGGAGCTAACCATACTTTTTAGGAGCAAAAAAATGGTACTAGTAGGTCGTCAAGCCCCTGATTTTACTGCAGCAGCTGTTCTAGGTAACGGTGAAATCGTTGAAAACTTCAACTTTGCAGAGTTCACTAAAGGTAAGAAAGCAGTAGTATTCTTCTACCCACTAGATTTCACTTTCGTTTGCCCATCTGAGCTAATCGCATTCGACAACCGTCTAGCTGACTTCCAAGCTAAAGGTGTTGAAGTAATCGGTGTTTCTATCGATTCTCAGTTCTCTCACAACGCATGGCGTAACACTGCTATCGAAGATGGCGGTATCGGTCAAGTTAAGTACCCACTAGTTGCTGACGTTAAGCACGAAATCTGTAAAGCTTACGACGTTGAGCACCCAGAAGCAGGCGTTGCTTTCCGTGGTTCTTTCCTAATCGACGAAGAAGGCGTTGTACGTCACCAAGTAGTTAACGACCTACCACTAGGCCGTAACATCGACGAAATGCTACGCATGGTTGACGCTCTTAACTTCCACCAGAAGCACGGCGAAGTATGTCCTGCACAATGGGAAGAAGGTAAAGCAGGTATGGACGCATCTCCAAAAGGTGTTGCAGCGTTCCTATCTGAGCACGCAGCTGACCTAGGCAAAAAATAATAGACCTTCACCCTAGCTCAACGGGTGTGATGGTTGGATGTATATAAAGCAATAAGCTAATGCGGAAAACCGCAAACGCCAATCAGTCTAAGTAAAGTCCTATCAAAGCCCAGAGCCTCTGCTCTGGGCTTTCTTTTTCCTTCAGATAAACCGCCAAAATGAGGTAACGCTTTAGCGTAAACTTTACCTCTATTTATCATCTCCTCCATACAGATTCTGCTTACTGGCCCTGTTAATATCTTAGCCACAACACTTATTTGTAACGTTAGCAGGATGAATGAACGTGGTTACTCACCTAGAAGTCTGTATTGATAATATTGAATCTCTGCACTACGCCATTGCTGGCGGCGCCACTCGGATTGAACTTTGCTCCTCTTTGGCTTTAGGCGGACTAACACCCAGTTATGGTTTTATGCAGCAAGCGGCTAAGCTTTCGAGTGTTCCAGTTTATGCCATGATCCGCCCACGCCAAGGTGACTTCTTCTACAATGAAGAAGAGATCGAAATGATGCGTTGGGATATTGAAGCAGCTCACCAATCAGGCTTGAGCGGTGTCGTGTTCGGCGTGCTCACTCAAGACGGTGATATTCATATGCCTTACGCGGCTGTGCTGTGTGAATTTGCTCAAGCGCTTGGCTTAGGCGTGACCTTCCATCGTTCCTTTGACCAGTGTCGTGACGCTGAAAAAGGTTTGGAAGAAGTGATCAGCTTAGGTTGTGAACGTATTTTAACCTCCGGTCTTGCGCCTTCAGCACCACAAGGGATCGATGTGCTTAGAGCTTTGGTTAAGCAAGCCCAAGGACGCATAGCAATCATGGCGGGTGCTGGCGTTAATGCGAGTAACGTACGTGCGTTAGTAGAAGACACTCAAGTTCCTGAAATCCATCTGTCAGGCAAAACCACACGCCCTAGCCAAATGACCTTTGTTGCTGAACAAAGCAAAATGGGCGCATCCGATGTCGATGATTTTTTAATCCCCATCACAAGTACACAAGCCATTACCGATGTCGTAGCAGCTCTCAAATAGACGACCGTAACCTCACGCGCATAGCTTTTGAGTGCTAACATATTGTTTATCAAGGAGTGAGGAAAGGTGTATGTCTAAATTGAAGAAAAAGGAATACGAAAAGGAGCTCAAAAACCTTCAAGTTGAGCTCGTAAAACTTCAAGAGTGGGTCAAACACAAAGGGTTAAAAGTGGTGGTTCTGTTTGAAGGACGTGATGCTGCGGGCAAAGGCGGAGTGATAAAGCGAATTACAGAAAAGCTAAACCCGCGTGTTTGTCGCGTAGTGGCTCTGCCTGCACCGACAGAAAAAGAAAAAACGCAATGGTACTTCCAACGTTACGTCGCTCATTTACCATCTGCTAGTGAAATCGTTTTATTTGACCGAAGTTGGTATAACCGAGCAGGTGTCGAAAAAGTCATGGGGTTCTGTACTCCAGACGAATACGAGGAGTTTTTGCGCTCTTGCCCTGAATTCGAGAGAATGTTGCAACGATCTGGGATTATTCTGATTAAGTATTGGTTTTCGGTTTCAGACGAAGAGCAGGAAAAACGTTTTCTAGGTCGAATTAATACGCCGATCAAACGTTGGAAATTCAGCCCAATGGATTTAGAGTCACGTCATCGCTGGGCGGAGTATTCGGAAGCAAAAGATAAGATGTTTGCCTATACAGACACGAAAAACTGCCCTTGGTGGGTCGTCCCTTCTGATGACAAAAAGAAAGCGCGCTTGAACTGTATCAGTCATTTACTAAGCCAGATTGACTACAAAGCACTTGAGTACTCCCCCATCGAATTACCTGAACTCAATAAAGAAGGTTACGTCAGAGCGCCCATTGATGATCAGACCTTCGTTCCTGATAAATATTAACGTGCTTTCCTTCTCTCTAATAAATAGGCCAGCCTAAAAGCTGGTCTATTTGCTGAAGTCAGTTACTTCAGTACGTCATCAATACTTTGATCACCTAGGTGGCGTACATCTTTCCCTTTCACAAAGTAAATAATGTATTCACAGATGTTCTGGCAGCGGTCCCCCACGCGTTCAATCGCGCGTGCCGACCACATCACTTGCAGAATATTAGGGATATTTTTTGGATCTTCCATCATGTATGTCATCAACTGACGAATCACCGCTTCATACTCGGCGTCTAGTTTGTCATCTTGTTTGTGCACCTCTGCTGCTGCTTCTACATCCATGCGGGCAAACGCATCTAAAACCTGATGCAGCATATTAATTGCCTGACGGCAGAGAGGCTCTAACGACACTTGGAATTGTCGTTCTTTTGATGATGGGCTTTCGATGGCAACGTAAGCAATGCGTGTCGCCACGTCACCGATACGTTCTAAATCAGTGATCGTTTTGATGATAGCCATGATTAAGCGCAAGTCTTTTGCCGTTGGCTGACGCTTAGCAATAATGCGTGTGCAGGCGTCATCGATCGAGACTTCCATCGCATTCACTTTATGATCGTCACGCACAACCATACGCGCCAGTTCGATGTCTTCTTTATGCAAGGCTTGAATAGCATACGAAAGCTGCTGTTCTACCAAGCCACCCATGGTTAATACATGAGTACGAATCGATTCTAGCTCTACGTTAAATTGTCCTGAAATATGACGTCCAAAGTGCATGATGTTCCTTATTCCGTATAGAGTCGCGACTTAACCGTAGCGACCCGTAATGTAATCTTCGGTCTGTTTCTTCATTGGCGAAGTGAAGATCGAGTCCGCGTCAGAGTATTCAATTAACTTACCCATATGAATGAATGCAGTATGATCGCTCACTCTCGCCGCTTGTTGCATGTTATGGGTAACGATAACGACAGTATATTGAGTCTTCAGCTCATTGATAAGCTCTTCAATAGTTAAAGTTGAGATTGGATCCAACGCTGATGTTGGCTCGTCCAATAACAGGACTTCCGGCTCAATCGCCACCGCGCGCGCAATGACCAAGCGCTGTTGCTGACCACCAGATAAGCCAAATGCGTTCTCATGCAAGCGGTCTTTTACCTCATCCCACAACGCCGCCGAGCGCAAGGATCGCTCCACTGCGTCATCTAAACTGCGGCTGTTTTTTACACCTTGTAAGCGTAAGCCATAAACTACATTTTCATAAATAGACTTAGGAAATGGATTGGGTCTTTGAAACACCATCCCCACTCGGCGTCGAAGTGTCGCAACATCGACATTAGGATGATAAACATTCTTGCCATGGAGACGCACTTTGCCTGTGACTCGACACCCTTCCACTAAGTCGTTCATGCGATTGATGCAACGTAATAACGTCGACTTTCCACACCCTGAAGGACCGATAAAAGCGGTGACTCGCCCTTTGGGAATTCGCATCGAAATATCATGCAGCGCCTGAGTTTGACCATAGAACAGATTAAGGTTCTCGATTGAGATGGCTGTTTGTTCATCCGTTAAATTATGAACATCCAATGGTGGCTCATAACCTAATGTACTATCAAAATTAAACATACTTAATCTTGTCCTAACGTTCTGTATTTTTCTCGTAAATTATTGCGAATACTGATTGCTGTTAAGTTTAGCCCGACAATCACTGTCACGAGTAAGAAAGAGGTAGCATAAACTAATGGTCGCGCCGCTTCGATGTTGGAGGTTTGAAAGCCAACATCGTAAATGTGAAAACCTAAATGCATGAACTTTCTATCCAAATGCACATAAGGGAATTGTCCGTCAACCGGTAAACTGGATGCCAATTTCACGACCCCCACCAGCATCAGTGGCGCTACTTCGCCAGCTGCACGTGCAATCGCAAGGATCAAACCTGTGATAATAGCTGGCGTCGCCATAGGTAAAACCACACGCCATAGTGTTTCGAACTGAGTTGCACCAAGCGCCAGAGAGCCATGTCGTACGGAGCTCGGAATTCGAGTTAAACCTTCTTCTGTCGTCACAATCACAACTGGAAGCGTCAGCACGGCAAGAGTTAGTGCTGACCATAACAAACCCGGCGTACCAAAGGTTGGTGCCGGTAGCTTCTCCGCATAGAATACGTTGTCGATAGAGGCACCAATCGTATAAACGAAGAAACCTAAACCAAACACGCCATAAACAATCGATGGAACACCCGCTAGGTTTATAACCGCAATACGAATAACTCTGGTTAGAGCGTTATTCTTAGCATATTCATGTAGATAGATAGCGGCGATCACCCCAAGTGGCATCACAATGATCGACATAATGAGTACTAAGAAAACCGTACCAAATATCGCAGGGAACACGCCTCCTTCGGAGTTAGACTCTCTTGGATCTTCAGATAAAAACTTCCAAACCTGTTTTCCCCAATGCATGACTTTATCAGGCAGTGACATTTGGTTTGGATACCAGTAGTCCAAAATGTCTTCGAGCGGAATCGATACTTGTGACCCCGTCATATCCTCGACAATCAAGGCATAGTCAGAGAGCTGAAGTCGTAAACCATCAAGTTGCAAATCTAACGTCGCAAGCGCTTTTTCTATCTGCTCTTTTTTCGTCTGGTTTTCGTTTAAGAAGCTTTCTGTCAGCGTGTCATTCAATTCATGCTTGCGCTTTTCTAATCGCAACTGCTCTAGCTTCCAACCAAGCTCTTTAAGCTGATCGACCACCAAAGAATCAATCTCATGGCGCAGAGTTTCTGCATCATCAAGCTTTTTATTTAGTACCGATTGAATATCACTGGTGTATATATTATCACCATCTTGAAACGCCACCAGCTTACCAAAGAAATAACCACCGCTACTGCGCTCTATCACCGCCCACTCTTTTGGCATCGTGGGCTCATCCAACTGCATTTGCAATACGGAGATAAAATCGGCGGGATACAACTCTCGGTTAGCGATTTTGATACTGAGTCGCGTGGCAAAATCTTCATCGTCTTCTAACTGTTGTGCTGCGCTTTCAGGCAAATAACTCTTCGGTACAAAGCTGCGCTCATACACTTGACCAATCAGAATAGTATTTTCATGTAGCACTTCGCCTTGTACAGGAGTCAGCGCTGCAACATTCCACTGATACAAAGGCGCTGGCCAAAAGTAAGTCAGGCCTTTCCAGCCGATAAGGAGTAACAACCCTAATACCGACAACAAACTGATGCTGACTGCACCGCCTGTTAGCCATATCCACGGTGCGCCAGAACGAATCCAATTTAACACGTTATTACTCGCTCTTTATTCAAACCATTATTACAACGCACGGTACTTATCTCTCAGTCTCTGACGAACCCACTCCGCAAGCGCGTTTACTGCAAACGTAAACACAAACAAAATCAATGCAGCTAGGAACAGCAGGCGATAATGCGAACTTCCAACTTCCGACTCTGGCAACTCAACGGCGATGGTCGCCGACAGGCTGCGCAATCCTTCCAAAATATTCCAATCCATTAATGGCGTATTGCCCGTTGCCATTAACACAATCATGGTTTCGCCAACAGCGCGTCCCAGGCCCATCATAATGGCAGAAAAAATACCTGGGCTTGCAGTAAGCAAGACAACATAGATTAAAGTTTGCCAAGGCGTGGCCCCTAATGCCAAAGAGCCATCCGATAAATGCTTCGGTACAGAGAAAATAGCATCTTCGGCAATGGTAAAAATCGTCGGGATAACAGCAAACCCCATCGCTAGCCCCACCACCAATGCATTGCGTTGATCGTAACCAATACCATGCTCGGTTAAGAATAAGCGCATATCGCCACCAAAGAACGTCTGCTCAATCGTAGGCGAAATCCACACTCCAAGCCCAATCAGTACCAATATGACAGGCATGAGCACTAAAGCATGCCAACCATTAGGCAGACGATTCCGCAAAGGTTGCGGTATTAATGCCCATAGCCCGCCCATAATCATGGTGCTCAAGGGCAAAACAAACAGCATAACGACGATCGTAATCAAATGATCTTCGACAATAGGCGCGAACCACAATCCCGCGAGGAAACCAATGATCACCGTCGGCAGTGCTTCCATTAGCTCAATCGACGGTTTTACGACACGACGCATGCGTGGCGACATAAAGTAAGCCGTATAAATAGCACCTAGCACTGCGAGCGGTACTGAAAACAGCATCGCAAACATCGCCGCTTTTATCGTTCCAAACGCAATAGGTACTAGGCTGAACTTAGCCTCAAAGTTATCGCTCGCCGAAGTCGATTGCCACACAAATTCAGGCTCAGGATACCCTTCGTACCACACTTCTTGCCATAATGAAGACAATGAAATTTCCGGATAGGCATTGTCCACTTCCGCAACATTTAACGCATTATTTTGCCAAGTGATTAAGTAGCGCTCATTGTTAGACATTGCTGCGATTGCGGGCGCTTGATTGTACGCACGCTTAAACAACACCAGTTTTTCACTGGTTGTATAATGGCTTTGCAACGTGCCGTTGGTGTAAAAGCTATAAAATCCTTTTCGATGAGAATCCGGCAACAAATACTTAAGCTCTGATGCCAATTTAAAATCACGAATATGTGTTAACGTGCGTTTTTCTTCTTGCAGCGTATCAAACCATTGCGACACCCGACCATCGTTGTGCGTCACCAAAAGCGAGTAAGCACCAGCCAATAAGTCTATCGTACGAACGGAATGCTTCTTATCACCTTGAGTGAGATCGACCACCTCTCGCACAGCAAATTTACGTGCGGTTTTCTTTAACACGATCAACTCAGAGCCATCGCGCAAATAAAGCGTTTCACCGTCAGGTGTCAACAACATTTGCTGAGGCGTATTAAAGCCTGAAGAGAACGTAAAATCGATCGTTGTAGGAGACGTACCCAAAGACGAAGCCACTTGCCAGCGAGCTTTCACTTCACCACTTTGCATCTGCCAAACAACCGTTGGTAAGGGCGTCGAAGCTGCAAATACAAACTGAGTCACAGGATCTTGAGGCGTACTTAGTGTCAGATCCATGCTGGTGTCTAGCTCAATCACTTCCGGAGGACGTGTATTTTCTCTCAACGTGGCATTAAATTCTGGCTTGAAAAGGTTCGCTTTACCCTGCCCATCAACAAATCCATACCAACCTAGCCCAGGAGCAGATTGAGAGAAAGCGACGGGTTTCTGGGCGATTTGCTGTGTATACACCGCAGGTTTCGTAGGATCGTCCATCGACAAATATTGAATCTCACCACTTTGGGTTAGAACGAACGCGAGCTGAGCGTAATCATCCACTGAAATCGCAAGTGGTGTTTCAATATGAGTGGCTCGAATGGCTTGGTTGGTTTTGATCTCCGCATCAGAAAAAAGCGGAATGATCACCATGGCGAGGTAGACAAAGATCAAAATAAGCGCCGCGAGTACGCCGACACCACCGGATGTCACTGCAAGTCGAACTAAACGATCTTTTATCAGTCGTTTCTTATCTTTTTCCTGCAATGAAAACTCGGCTTGTGCCATTTAAATCTCTACCTTTTTTGACTTAGTACTAGAATATGTCGTTAAGATGACAATTATATTACAGATCACATTAAACACCTGAAAAGAATACAACTCTTATGCAATGCGTGGTATGAAATAAATCTGTAATGAAAATCTCATAATGTTCTCACTCATCCATTTTTCCAAGATGAGTACGTAATACTTCACTTTTGGCTAGGTAAGGTTATGAGCGCAGAAAAACTATATATAGAAAAAGAACTGAGTTGGTTGTCTTTCAACGAACGAGTATTACAAGAAGCTGCCGATAAAACCGTCCCTTTGATCGAACGTATTCGCTTTCTTGGGATCTTTTCCAACAATTTAGATGAATTTTACAAAGTACGCTTTGCGGACGTGAAGCGCAGAATCCTAATCAGCCAAGAGCGCGGTGGCAGTGATAGCCCTAAACGACTGTTAACCAAAATGCAGTCGAAAGCACTAAAGCTTAACGAACAATTTGATGAGCTTTACAGCGAGTTGATTCGAGAAATGGCGCGACGTCGCATTTTCTTGGTCAACGAACAACAACTGGATGAATCGCAACAAAAGTGGATCGCGAAATACTTCCGTAGAGAGGTAATGCCGCATATCACTCCCCTCCTAATGAAAGACGAGATCGATGTTCTGCAATTTCTCAAAGACGAGTACGCTTACATCGCCGTGGAACTGCGTAAAGAAGAACATTACCAGTACGCTCTGATCGAAATTCCGACCGATCACCTTCCCCGCTTTGTGATGGTACCAGAACAGAAAGGAAAGCGTCGAAAAACCATCATCTTACTTGATAATATTATCCGCCACTGTTTGGACGAGCTGTTCAAAGGCTTTTTTGATTATGATGAGCTTAGCGGCTATGCGATGAAAATGACGCGTGACGCTGAATACGATTTACGCAATGAAATCGAGTACAGCTTGCTTGAACAAATGTCAGAGGGTGTCAATCAGCGACTGACAGCAAAGCCCGTTCGCTTCGTCTACGAACGCGATATGCCGCCTCAAATGTTAGAGTTTCTGTGTAACAAACTTAATATCTCTAACTACGATAACCTTATCCCCGGCGGACGCTATCACAACTTTAAAGACTTCATCGGCTTTCCAAATGTTGGACGAGAGTATCTTGAAAATAAACCTCTCCCGCCAATGAAATGTGCCGATTTCGAAGGTTATGCCAACAGCTTTGACGCGATTAAAGCGAAAGATATTCTGCTCTATTATCCCTACCACACTTTTGACCACATTAGTGAGTTAGTGCGCCAAGCCTCCTTCGATCCCAAAGTACTTAGTATCAAGATTAACATTTATCGCGTCGCGAAAGATTCTCGCTTGATGAACTCTTTAATTGATGCAGTGCACAACGGCAAAAATGTCACTGTGGTCGTCGAACTGCAAGCTCGCTTTGATGAAGAAGCCAATATCGAATGGTCAAAAGTATTAACCGAAGCGGGTGTGCACGTCATCTTTGGTGCGCCTGGTCTTAAGATTCACTCAAAGCTACTGATGATTAGCCGCCGCGAAGGTGAAGAAATTATTCGCTACGCACACATCGGCACAGGCAACTTCCATGAGAAGACGGCACGAATTTATACCGACTTCTCCCTGCTTACGGCAGATCAAGAAATCACTAATGAAGTCCGTAATGTCTTCGGTTACATTGAGAATCCATACCGACCAGTGAAGTTCAATCACCTTATGGTATCTCCTCGTAATTCTCGAACCCAAATCTACCGCTTAATCGATAATGAAATTGCGAATGCCAAGCTAGGGAAAAAAGCCGCTCTTACGATCAAGGTCAATAACCTAGTCGATAAAGGCATCGTCAATAAGCTTTATGGAGCAAGTACTTCCGGTGTAAAAATAAACATGATCATTCGAGGCATGTGCTCATTAGTACCGGGCATTGAGGGGATCAGCGACAATATTCGCATCATCAGTATTGTTGACCGCTTTCTTGAGCACCCTCGCGTGGTGATCACCCACAATGATGGCGATCCGCAAGTTTATATCTCCTCCGCAGACTGGATGACAAGAAATATTGATCACCGTATCGAGGTAGCAGTACCAGTCCGTGATCCACGTTTGAAACAGAGAATTATTGATATAACGAATATCCATTTTACCGATACAGTAAAGGCTCGTTTAATAGATAAAGAAATGAGTAACGCTTACGTACCACGAGGTAATCGCAAAAAAGTTCGCTCTCAAATCGCTATCTATGACTATCTTAAAAATATAGAAAAGCAAACTAGAAAACAAAATTCAGATGCCTCAAATACTTGAACAAGATACTCGCTACATTGCCGCGATAGACCTCGGCTCAAACAGTTTCCATATGGTGGTGGCCAAAGTTGTCGGCAGTGACCTACAACTGGTTAGTCGTCATAAACAACGTGTTCGCTTAGCATCAGGACTCGACAGTGAATTGAACTTAAGTCACGCCGCAATGGAGCGTGCGCTAGAATGCTTAGCCATGTTCGCTGAAAGGTTGCAAGGGCTTGATGAGTCAAATGTACGTATCGCCGCCACACACACACTAAGACGCGCTAAAAATGCCCACCTTTTCATCGAGCGTGCGAAAGAAGTGATGCCTTTCCCAATAGAAATTATCCCTGGAGAAGAAGAAGCCCGCCTGATTTACTTAGGCGTCGCGCACACTCAAGTAGAATCCAACTCCAAACTAGTCATCGATATCGGAGGCGGCAGTACCGAGATGATTATTGGACAAGAATTTGAGCCTGAGCTTCTCAACAGTAAACAGATGGGATGCGTCAGTTTTACAGAGCAATACTTTAAAAACGGCAAACTGTCAGGAAAAAACTTCAGCAAGGCGATGTTAGCTGCCGAACAAAAACTCGAGTCCATCGCTTCAACATATCGTAAAAAGGGCTGGGATATTGCTCTCGGCTCATCAGGAACCATCAAAGCGATTCAAGAAGTGCTAGTAGGATTAGGTTTTGAAGATGGCCTGATCACAGCGAGTCGACTGGATACACTTATCGGAACTCTGTGTAAATTTGATTCCATTGAAGATATTGAGCTGGCGGGTCTAACAGAAGAACGTAAACCCGTATTCGCAGCAGGCGTAGCGATTTTGTCCGCGATTTTCAAAGCGCTTCGCATTGAGCAAATGTTTTTCTCCGATGGTGCTCTACGCGAAGGCCTGTTGTACGAAATGGAAGAGCGTTTTGCACGCTCCGATATTCGCATGCGCACCACAGAAAATTTAGCCAACAAGCACCGAGTCGACTTAGAACATGCCGCTCGTGTTAAGGGGCATGCACGTGAGATGTTATGTCAGGTACGCTCTGAACTAGGCATTAAGAAAAAGAGTGAATTATTTGACTTACTAGAGTGGGCAGCGTTGCTTCATGAAGTCGGATTAAGTATCAACTTGCGTAGTTTCCATCGCCACTCTTTTTATATTCTGTTGCACTCCACCCTACAAGGCTTCAACCGTGAGCAGCAATTAGTGCTTGCAACATTGGCTCGCTTCCAGCGTAAAGCGCTCAAATTGCAAGAACTACCAGATTTCAACCTCTATAAACAGAGTGACGTTATAAGCCTCATCAAAATATTACGACTTTCTATCGTATTAAATGGGCAGCGTAATGAAGATCCATTGCCTGATATCACCTTATCTATCAAAAATGACGAATGGATTCTCACATGCACAGATGAAGCATGGCTAGAAAACAATAAATTACTTCACGCGGATTTACAGGAAGAACAAGAACGTTGGGACAGCGCGAAGTGGACACTCACTTTCTGATCTCGTACAGTCCATACCTAAATAAAAAGTCGGCTTACAGGCCGACTTTTTTTAACTCTTCTTCTGCAAAATCTGCCGTAATGGGCACATAACCATCTTTCTCAACCAACGCTTGTCCCTGAGCAGAAAAGATAAAGCGAATAAATTCAGCTTCAATTGGTGTTAATGGGTAATCAGGGTGCTTATTCACGTAAACATATAAGTAACGTGATAGTGGGTACTTACCACTAACAATATGTTCTCGCGTTGGAGTCACGTAGTCATTTCCCATTTTAGCCACAGGGACTAAGCGCACACCTGCCACTCGATAACCGACACCGGAATAACCAATTCCACTGATGGTTGACGCTACAGCTTGCACAACTGACGCGGAGCCTGGCTGCTCGTTAACTCGGGTCTTGAAATCGCCGCCACACAAGGCATTACTTTTGAAGTAACCATAAGTTCCAGAAACGGAGTTACGACCAAACAACTGGACGTTTCGCTTTGCCCACTGTGATTCAAGACCGAGTTGCTGCCAGTTTGTTACAAATTGACTTTCGCCACAGCGTAGCGTGGCAGAAAACAAAGCATCTAATTGACTAAAGTTAAGACCTTGAATTGGGTTATCTTGATGAACAAAAATACCGATTGCATCGATGGCTACCCTGAGCGCCGTTGGCTTGTAGCCATGTTCACGTTCAAACGCTTCAACCTCTCTTAAACGCATAGGGCGGCTCATGGGACCAAACTGAGCTGTTTGTTCGGTCAATGCTGGGGGGGCAGTAGAAGAGCCAGACGCTTGGACTTGCGCATTAATATTCGGGTAAATGGATTTAAACTCTTCAACCCAAAGCGTTGTCATACCCGCAAGTGTATCGGAGCCAACAGAGAGCAAGTTCCCGACAATCCCCGTCGTTTTATGATAAGTCGGCAATGGTTTATCTTGAGCAGCAGCCATACAAGAACAAACAAGCGCGAATAAACTGAATGTTTTTGCCAATCGTAAAGCCATTATTTCACCACCAAACGCTCAGGCAATACGAAAGAAAACTTACTACCCACGCCTACTTCACTGTGAATTTCTAAATGAGAGTCATGGTGACTCAGCGCGTGTTTTACAATGGCAAGCCCTAAACCACTTCCACCAGTATCACGTGATCTTGCTTTATCCACTCGATAAAAACGCTCGGTAAGTCGGTGTAGGTGCTGAGGTTCAATACCATCACCACTATCTTCCACCTCTAAGCATGCGCCTTGAGAGGTCTGGAACCAGCGAACATTAATGTTTGCACCAGGCGGCGTGTATTTGACGGCATTATAAACGAGGTTAGAGATAGCACTACGTAACTGGTCATCATCGCCCAGCACGCGTAGGCTAGCATCAACATCAAATTTCAATTTATGTTGATTGTCCCCACTAAGGCTAACTGCCTCTTTCTCTAACACTTCAAGCATCGCAGGCACATTCACGACTTCCTCAAGTTCATGCATAGGTGCCGCTTCAATTTTAGATAGTGTCAGTAGTTGGTTCACCAAACTGTTCATGCGGTTGAGCTGCTCCGTCATGACACCATGAGCTTTGCTCCACATTGGACCCACGACCATATCAGGGTCTTCTGTCATCTCAAGATAACCTTGTAGCACCGTCATTGGTGTACGCAGTTCATGAGATACGTTGGCAAAGAAGTTGCGACGCATTCCCTCAAGTTGTTTTAACTGGCTAACATCACGCACCACCATCAAATGTTCACCTTCGGTATACGGTACGATACGTAGTTCTAGCATGCGTTCGACATTGAGTGGTGAACGCATTTCTAATGGCTCTGAGAAGTCTTTCTTGTTGAGGTACTTGATAAAATCAGGTGTACGAATGAGATTGGAGATAGGTTGACCTGAATCTTCTGGCCAATGGAAGCCCAGTAAGTGCTGAGCCAGCTTGTTGCACCAAACAATATTACCTTCAGCACGGAATACCACTACGGCATCGGGTAGCGATTCTGCACCATTTCGGAATCGACGAATAAGATTAGTAAGCTCTTTTCGTTTACGGCGTTGGCGCTGTTGTAAGCGATACAACCCATTGAACAAAGATTCCCAGTTACCACTACCAGATGGTGGCGTGAGGCGTTTTTCATCCCATAACCAAGAAGATAAACGTACTTGGTTATGCAAATGCCACACAAGCTGCAATGCCGTAGCAGCCAAAAGCAACCACGGCATATAACCGAATATCCAACCTACTATCACCCATGGGGTGTAAAAAAAAGCCAGCTCCCAGGCCAGCTTTTTCCACGTTAATCTTTCAACCACTCATAACTCCAGAAATGGTACCGATAAGCTGCGTGTTAATTTATGCCTTCGTCGAGAAGCGGTATCCAGCACCACGAACAGTTTGGATCAGCTTATCATGCCCTGCAGCTTCCAACGCTTTACGCAGACGGCGAATATGGACATCGACTGTACGGTCTTCGACATACACGTTGGTGCCCCAAACATTGTTTAATAGCTGCTCACGGCTGTATACGCGTTCTTGATGCGTCATGAAAAAATGAAGCATCTTAAATTCTGTTGGGCCCATGTCTAATGGCGCATCATTAGCCGTAACACGGTGCGATACAGGGTCAAGCTTTAATCCCTGTACATCAATTACATCTTCTAGTGCAGTAGGGGTTACGCGACGAATCACCGCTTTTAAGCGTGCAACCAACTCTTTAGGAGAGAATGGCTTGGTAATGTAGTCATCCGCACCGACTTCTAAACCGCGCACTTTATCTTCTTCTTCACCACGAGCGGTAAGCATCACAACTGGAATGTTGCGCGTTAATTCCTCTCGCTTCATATGTTTGATGAAGTTAATGCCACTACCGCCTGGTAACATCCAATCCAGTAAAACTAAATCAGGGAAGGGTTCAGCCAGTTTGGTTACTGCAGTATCGTAATCTTCCGCTTCTACCGCTTGGTAACCTTTCTGCTCAAGTACGAAGCACAGCATTTCGCGAATAGGAGCTTCGTCTTCAACAACCAGAATCCTTCTAGACATAATTGAGTAACCTTATGTTCGTTGAGCTAATGAATTTAAGAGACAAAGCGCCTCTCTATGCATAAGCATTATCACTACCAATTATGACACTTTTGTGACCTTTGAAAACAAATTTTCATATAACTTTCTTTTGAGGTTCATTCGGATATTTTTCATTTCTATTAAGACATCAGCACAAAAATTCCCTATGATTAGTCCCTTGTCATCAAGCCTAGAGAAGATTTATGTGGTTTAAAAACTGTCTGGTATACCGCGTTAACCGCGAGGTTACTTTTAACGCCGAACAACTAGAAACTCAGCTGTCTGAATTCCGATTCACCCCGTGTGGCAGTCAAGACAAACAGAAATTTGGCTGGGTCAGTGCAATGGGTAGACATGGCGATATGATGACTCACGTGTCAGAAAACCGCATTCTGATTTGCGCCAAGAAAGAAGAGAAAATGCTACCTGCCTCTGTGATCAAAGAATCATTGAATGCAAAAGTAGAAGCAATGGAAGCGCAAGAAGGTCGTCCTCTGAAGAAGAAAGAGAAAGACAACCTGAAAGATGACATCGTAATGGATTTACTGCCGCGCGCATTCAGCCGCAGCAGCCACTCTCACGTGCTCATCATGCCAAAAGAAGGTTTTATCCTTGTTGATGCAAGCAGCTATAAAAAAGCAGAAGATGTATTAGCATTGCTTCGTAAAACCATGGGTAGTCTACCTGTTGTTCCTGCTATTCCAGAGGTGGCGATTGAAACTACGCTAACCGAGTGGGTGAAAAGCGGTGACACACCTCAAGGTATCAGCATGATGGACGAAGCTGAGCTAAAATCCGTACTTGAAGAAGGTGGTGTGATTCGCTGTAAGAAGCAAGAGCTAACCACTGATGAAATCCGCAACCACATCGCTGCGGATAAAGTCGTGACAAAACTTGCGCTTAATTGGCAAGATCGTATTGAGTTCATTATGACGGAAGATGCAGGCATCAAACGTCTAAAATTCTCTGATGAATTGAAAGATCAAAACGATGATATTCCACGTGAAGATCAAGCAGCTCGATTTGATGCAGACTTCTCTCTAATGTGTGGAGAGTTCAGTGCTTTCCTTCCCAACTTATACGATGCGCTAGGCGGCTTACCGAATCCTAACGCATAATATTGTATAAAGGTTAACCATAACGCCCTCACTTTTTTTGAGGGCGTTTTTCTATCTGAAGCACAATTACCCTAGTCACAGTTCACATTTTGACGTAAAATTTGCGCCCCATTTCCATTAGGTGGAATTGGCCTGACTTGTGATCAGATAAAAGAGAATTGAGCAATGACAACTGAGAAAGCATTCGTGCCTGAGCTACTATCTCCAGCGGGCAGCCTGAAAAACATGCGTTACGCATTCGCCTACGGGGCAGATGCAGTTTACGCTGGCCAACCTCGCTACAGCCTTCGCGTACGTAACAACGAGTTTAACCACGAGAACCTAAAAATCGGTATCGATGAAGCCCACGCCCTAGGCAAAAAGCTTTATGTGGTATGTAACATTCAACCACACAACTCGAAGCTAAAAACGTTCATCCGTGATCTTAAGCCAATCGTAGAGATGGGTCCTGACGCATTGATCATGTCAGATCCAGGCCTAATTATGATGGTTCGTGAAGCTTTCCCAGAAATGCCAATTCACCTTTCTGTACAAGCGAACGCTGTAAACTGGGCGACCGTTAAGTTCTGGGCAGCAAATGGCGTGGAACGTGTGATCGTTTCTCGCGAGCTATCTCTAGAAGAAATCGAAGAAATTCGTGAGCATTGCCCTGAAACTGAACTTGAAGTATTCGTTCACGGTGCATTATGCATGGCTTATTCTGGTCGTTGCCTACTTTCTGGCTATATCAACAAACGTGACCCTAACCAAGGCACTTGCACTAACGCATGCCGCTGGGAATACAAAGTTGAAGAGGGTAAAGAAAACGACGCTGGTGACATCGTAGAGAAATTCGACCCGACGGAAGCACAGCCTGTCGAAGTACAAGACGAGCGTCCTGAAACCACAATTGGTCGCGGCAAACCAACAGATGAAGTCGTTCTACTTTCTGAAGCACACCGTCCAGAAGAAAAAATGGCAGCTTACGAAGATGAGCATGGTACTTACATCATGAACTCTAAAGACCTACGAGCGGTTCAGCACGTTGAACGCTTAACTAAGATGGGTGTTCACTCATTGAAAATTGAAGGTCGTACTAAATCGTTCTACTACTGCGCACGTACCGCTCAAGTTTATCGTAAAGCAATTGATGATGCTGTAGCAGGTCGACCATTCGATGAAAGCCTAATGGGTACACTAGAAAGCCTAGCTCACCGTGGCTACACTGAAGGCTTCCTACGCCGTCATACACACGATACTTACCAAAACTACGATTACGGTTACTCAGTCTCTGATGCTCAACAGTTTGTTGGTGAATTCACTGGCAAACGTCGTGGTGACATGGCTGAAGTAGAAGTAAAAAATAAGTTTCTTGTCGGTGATAACCTTGAACTAATGACGCCAAAAGGCAATATTGTTTTCACGCTAGAGGCAATGGAAAACCGCAAATCAGAGTCTATTGAAGACGCGAAAGGAAACGGTCACTTTGTATTCATTCCAGTACCAGCAGAGCTAGATTTAGAATATGGCCTATTAATGCGTAATCTAAACTCAGGGCAGGACACCCGTAACCCGACTGGTAAGTAACCATGGCCTTGCTCATTACTGATAAATGCATTAACTGCGACATGTGTGATCCCGAATGCCCCAATGGGGCAATCAGTATGGGAGAGAGCATTTTCGAAATTGATCCAGCGCTATGTACAGAGTGTAAGGGGCATTACGAAAAGCCGACCTGTCAGTCAGTGTGTCCAATTACAAAATGCATAATCACTGATCCGAACCATGTCGAAACTGAAGAGCAGTTGCTTGAAAAATTCGTGATTATTCAAGGGTTAGCATAAGAGCAATTAGGTTCAACTTTGGCATCAAAGTTGAACCTTTTCTCAACCTGATTTTTCAATAGGGATAATATTGCAGAACAGCTCTTTTTCAAAATGATACTCTAGTCTCTCACGCCAATTTTCCGCTTGAGAAACAGGTATTAAATAAAAGTTTTCTCGGCTAGTATCAGTAACGAAAGCCATTCCATATTGCATCAGCTCATAATGCACATCATTAACAAAACCCGGATCAAGGCGTTGACGCCCAGTCAGGTGATTCACATCCTCTCGAGTCAAAGAGACTCCTTTAGTATCACTGCTAAATCTGTGTCTTAACCACTCTGCAAATTCTTTTGCACAAATCATAGTCATGGTTTTGTCCTTGATTTACTCTTCTAACAGGAAAAGGGTATATCCCTGCCTTACACACTTGTCTGCGTTGTTATCGCTTTTTAGCCAACTGACAGACATATTGCTAAGAAACCAGAGTATCGTGACGAAAGATCTTTTTCTAAACAGAGAAGTTACAACTTACCCATACTACAACTCTTTGTTTAATTTAGATTTCTATAATATGTCCCCAAAACTGATTGGGTTAGTTTTTGTATTGGTACTATTCAATGTAGACAAAAGTATGATGTTTCTCCAGTTTCATAAAAGAGATCACCAAGTACAGATAAACCTGAAGAGTAACACTAATTAGGATTGATAAGCGGCAAGCATTGAGGTGGAACGACTTTTTTTCGTTTGGGCTTAGAGGTTGTTTTTACCCGTTGAGGGGTATCAGTAGGTTTTGCTTTCGGGGCCCAACTTGCAAGCTCAGCACCGCAACCATCACCTACTGGAGGTGGTGCTTGATCAACACAATAGTCGCTCGAATCAGGACAAGATAACCTGACGTGAAAGTGGTAATGATGCCCCCACCATGGACGTACTTTACGTAACCAAGAACGATCTTTGCCGTTTTCTTGCAAGCAAAGTTGCTCCTTAATAACAGGATGTACAAAAATTCGTGCAACATCCTTACTTTTTGAAGCGTACCGAATTAGCTTAAAGTGCCGTACTTCCCAGCGATGATTAAGTATGGAATAACCTTTTAAATCCACCACACTCATGGGCTTAGGAAGTTGTAATTCGTTATAAGAAAGCGGTTGGTCAGCAAGTCTTAACCAAATATCGATATCTAACCCGGTTTGATGACTAGAATGACCAGAGGAGAACCTTCCACCTCTAGGTAAAGACAAATCACCAATCAGCAGAGTGGTGTTGAGATTTTGGTGAGCTTTAAGCGCCAGATTTTCAATAAACTCTATCGTTTTAGGGTGCCCATAGTAGCGCTTCGTTTTACTACGTAAGACTTGATAACCAACGCCATCGAGAGGCAAGGGTAATGCACCATCTAAACAACCGTTAGCATAACTACCAATAGAGGAGGAAGAGTTTCGGGTAGGATTAACCGCAGATTCCCAAGGAGTAGAACATACTGAAGCTGAGAAACATAAACCCAAAGTTACAATGAAACTCAGCCTCATAGCCTTTAACCTTTAGTAGTGTTCGCCATTATCGTAATAAGCTTTAGGAGATAAGGCGGAAAAGATAACTGCAACATCAATATCGGCACCAGCGATACCGCGCACTTGTTGCGTAATAAGCTTGGCAACTTCATCTTGCACTTCCTGGCCACGGTCGAACCAAAGCACTTCGACAAAAGGATATGCAGCACTCACCTCACCCTCATTGAAAAACGTAGTGTAGATATACTCAAAAGTAAAATCCTCACGCGGACAGTCCATTAGAGGCTGAAGTTCATCCGTAAGGGGTTTTGATAATGCCTGAACAGCTTGTGGCTCTACAGCACGGAATCGAAAATGTGGCATAAACTTACTTCCTAATTATTAGCATCAATGCATGATGATAACAGGAACCAAGTCAGTAATCATCCAAGCCAATGTAACCACTGACCTTTCAATAGATTGTGAATCAGATGTGCTCGATAACGAAGAAAAAGCGTTATGAAAATTCGAAGGTAAAACAGAAAGAGCAAAGCGATACATCAACATTTAATAATTACATTACTAGAAAATAAAACTATCTGAAGCAAAGGTATGCCATATTCGTTGGATAAACATACACCTGACGTCGAAACTATACGTTAGGAATAAAAAAGCCCCTGACCTAAGCCAGAGCTTATGAACATGGGGGATAGGTGAAGTGGACCAATATCCCGGAGATATGAACTTTCAATCCCCCGATACTTTGGTATCAGAGGAATCGACAACTCTCCAACTAGTCAGATTCTCTTTTCTTCAGATGCAAAAAAGCCCCAGCATTACTGCTGAGGCTTTAGAGTATGGCAGGGGTGGAGAGATTCGAACTCCCAACACGCGGATTTGGAATCCGCTGCTCTGCCAATTGGAGCTACACCCCTGTAATTCGTGTTTATTGAGACGACGCTCAAATAAGTGGCGGAGTGGACGGGACTCGAACCCGCGACCCCCGGCGTGACAGGCCGGTATTCTAACCAACTGAACTACCACTCCGCAGTGGTATCACTCGCTTTGATAAGCAAGTGTCCGCTTTTGTCTTCACTTTTCGAAAAAGTGAAAATAAAACTAAAGCCTGGCGATGTCCTACTCTCACATGGGGAAGCCCCACACTACCATCGGCGCTATTTCGTTTCACTTCTGAGT